>NZ_JBEYUK010000018.1:0-130284 GCF_040643475.1 Streptomyces sp. NPDC047130
CGCTACGAGAAGACCGCGACCATCTACCTGGCCGGCCTCCACATCGCTGGCATCTTCCTCTGGTCAGCCCGCTGATCCGAACGAAACGGCCTAGTCGAGGGCCTGTCCAACGGAGAACGTGCGGTCGCCCTCTACGCCTCGGACATGCCCACCGCGTACTCGTACCAGCGCGGTGATGACGCGCAGATCGAGGCATGGATCGTTGAGGGAGCTGGGCGGCTGGGCCTGTCCGAGCTCTACCGATCCGCGGCGTACCTCGGCAGCTTCCAGATGCTGGACCTGGCTGGGACGGCCACCAGGGACCAGGAACGGGCTCATAAGGTGCGGTTCCCGAGTGCTGCCCGACTGCGCAGGGCATCGTCTCTGGCGTCGCTCACGGTGGGCATGTTCCAGGTGAGTGACGCGGCCATCAAGCGCGGCAACCGCCCGCAGGTTGAGGGCGCCTGCCGGTGTGCCGGTACGGGCTGGTTCGAGGTCTGCTACGACCCTGACGAGCCCACATCGGTCGCCCTGGAGAGCTGCGCCGCGCACAACCCCAGCGGGCACATGCCGACCCCGGTGCGGGTGTTCGCATGACGGCCCGCTTCCCCGTCCCTCCGGAGGCCGTGGCCAGCACCGCGGCCTCCATGGGCACCGACCCGCTCACCCTGGCCGACCTGCTGCGGGTGGTGAACACTCCGGGCTTCGACCGCTGGCAGGAACAGATCCGCCGCACCGGCGGCTGCTCCAATCCGATCCACCTCGTCGGCCAGACCGTCACCCGCGACGCCAAGACTGGCGACGTCCTGTACTCGTACAGCACGCAGGGCGAACCCGGGGGCCGTCTTCGGGTCGCCTGCGGCAACCGGCGGGCCTCCCGCTGCCCTGCCTGCGCCTGGACGTACGCCGGGGACACCTACCACCTGATCCGGGCCGGGATCACTGGCGACGAACGCAAGGATGTCCCCACGGACGTGCGCGAGTACCCGCGGGTGTTCGCCACGCTTACGGCTCCGTCGTTCGGTCCGGTCCACAACCGGCCCGACTCCGGCCACTGCCGCTGCGGTGCTGCCCACGCCGAAGGTGACGCCCTGCTGGGCACGGCCCTGAACCCGGCGACGTACGACTACGCGTCGGCGGTGCTGTGGAACAACCACGCCGGGGACCTGTGGCGGCGCTTCACCATCTACCTGCGCCGGGAGGTCGCCCGCCTGGCAGGCATCACGCAGTCCGCACTGCGGGAGGTGTGCCGGGTCTCCTTCGGCAAGGTCGCTGAGTTCCAGAAGCGCGGGGCGGTGCACTTCCATGCGGTCGTTCGCCTCGACGGCCCCGGTGGTCCCGACTCGGCCCCGCCGACATGGGCCACGGTCGCTCTCCTCGACGCTGCGATCCGTGCCGCGGCTTCCCGCGTCGTGGTCCTGGTCCCAGCCGCCGATGACCAGCCCGCCCGCACTCTGCGGTGGGGATCGCAGGTGGACGTGCAGCCCATCGGCGCGCTCGGCAGGGAGGAACTGACGGAAGAGGCGGTGGCCTCCTACGTGGCCAAGTACGCCACCAAGGCCGCCGAGACCACCGGCACCGTCGACCGCCGCATTGGGGAGCTGGCGGAGTTGGACAAGCTGACCGGCCTGCCGCTGCACACGCGGCGGCTGATCGAAGCGTGCTGGGCACTGGACGCGGCCTACCCGGAGCGGCTGCTGGCTCGCTGGGCTCACATGCTCGGCTTCCGCGGTCACTTCTCCACCAAGTCCCGCCGCTACTCCACCACCCTCGGTGCCCTGCGTCAGACCCGCGCCGACTACCGCGCCCGGCAGGAACGCCGTGAACGCGGCCTGCCCGAACCCGGCGACGACGCGGAGGGCTCCACGCTCGTCCTCGCCCACTGGACCTACGCCGGGCAGGGCCACACCCCCGGTGAGTCCTGGCTCGCCGCCTCCATCGCCCGCGAGATCCGCACCAACCGCGAAACCGCACGCCAAGCACTCGCAGACCTGACCGCACAAGACGACTGGGAGGTGTGCGCATGAAGCGTCCGCTTCCGTCGCGCTACCTGACACCGATGGACCTTGCCGACCTGGTCGGCGTGCCGCTGGAGACCGTCTACCAGTGGCGTCGCAAGGGCACCGGTCCGCGGGGCTTCCGCGTTGGCCGGCATCTCCGGTTCGACCCCGAAGACGTGCGCCTCTGGGTGGCGTCCCTCATGGAGGAGGCTGCCTGATGGCCGGGCACATTCAAGACCGCTGGTTCAAGACGGAGCCTGGCGCCGGAGGCAAGCCGGTCAGGGTGAAGACCGAGCGTTACGGCATCGGCCTGCGCTACCGCGCCCGGTACATCGGGCCGGACGGCTCCGAGAAGTCTAAGAGCTTCCCGGACAAGCAGAAGCGCAAGGCGGAACAGTGGCTCGCCAACATCGAAGCGGACATGTCGAGGGGTGACTACGTCAGTCCGGACGCTGGCAAGGTCACGTTCCAGCAGTTCGCCACGGAGTGGATGACCACGCAAATCACGGACCCTCTGACGCGAGAGTCCGTCGAAAGCCGGTTGCGGCTCCACGCGATCCCTTACCTGGGCACGCGGCCGATGAGCTCTTTCACCCCGTCGCATCTTCGGATGTGGTTGCGCACCCTGGAAGACCGCGGGTTGTCAGCCGGATACCGGCGTGGAATCTTTGCGCACGTCTCCACGGTGTTCACGGCTGCGGTAGAGGACCGGATCATTCGCTCGAACCCGTGCAGCGCTCGGTCTGTGCGGGCTCCTCGGCTCGAGCCCCGCAAGGTCAAGCCCTGGACTGCCGAACGCGTCATGGCTGTTCGTGCGGCCTTGCCGGAGAGCTACCAGGCGGTGGTGAACGTCGCCGCCGGATGCGGGCTGCGGCAGGGGGAGGTCTTCGGCCTGGCCGTGGAAGACGTGGACTTCCTCGGCCGGACGATGCATGTGGTCCGGCAGGTCAAGCTGCTGCAGCTGCACCGGCCCGTGTTCGCTCCGCCGAAGGGTGGCAAGGAACGCGATGTCCCCCTGCCCGAGTCGGTGGCCTTCGCTTTGGCTGCGCACCTGAAGCAGCACCCGGCTGTGCAGGTCACCCTGCCGTGGAAGACGCTCGACGGACCTCCGGTCACGGCGTCGCTCTTCTTCACCAGCTCCACGGGCCTGGCGCTTGACCGGAACCGCTTCAACGATCGTGTCTGGCGGCCGGCACTTCGGGCCGCGGGGGTGGAGACCGGTCGGTCCAACGGCATGCACGCCCTGAGGCACTTCTATGCCTCCGTGCTCCTGGACGCGGGGGAGAGCAGCAAGGCTCTCAGCGAGTACCTGGGTCACCACGACCCCGGCTTCACGCTGCGGACCTACACGCACCTGATGCCGTCCAGCGAGACCCGGACCCGGGCCGCCGTGGATCACGTCTTCCAGGAAGAGGAACCTATGGGAGACGGCCCGGAGACGGCCCAGGGCGAAAACTAGACCTCTGACCTGCGGCTATCTCAGTAACCGAAGTCCTGGGTCCACCAAGGGCCGCCGGAGGCGAAGTGGACGCCGACGCCGAGGGTCTTGAAGTCGCAGTTCAGGATGTTGGCCCGGTGGCCGTCGCTCTTCATCCAGGCGTCCATGACGGCCGCGGCGTCGGCCTGGCCCCGCGCTATGTTCTCGCCGCCGAGGTTGCTCACGCCGGCGGCGGCCGCGCGGTCCCAGGGGGTCGCGCCGCTGGGGTCCGTGTGGTCGAAGAAGTCCTGCTCGGCCATGGCGCTGCTGAAGTCGTCGGCCAGCTCGGTGAGGCCGCTGTCGGCCTTGACCGGGCTGCACCCCGCGGCGGCGCGTTCCTGGTTGACGAGCTGGAGGACCTGGGCGCGGGCGGCGTCCTCCTGGGAGAGGTCGCCACCGCCGCCGGACGCGGGCTTCTCCGGGGCGGGCGCCTTGGTGGAAGGAGCCGGCTCGTCCGGGGTGGCGGTCTTCTCGGGGGTACGCGTGGGGGAGGGCTCGGCCTTCTTCCTGTCCTTCTCCGGCGCCGAGGGGGACGCGGACCGCGAGGGCTTCGCGGACTCGGTCCCCGGGGCGCCCGAGGAGGCCCCCGGATCGACCCGGCCGCCGGAGCCGCCCTGCTGGGTCTCGGCGTTGCCGGGGCCGTCGACCGCGCGGATCGAGCCGTCGCCGCCCAGCCGGTAGGTGTCCAGGCCCGGCACCAGCCCGGTCGCGGCGGCGACCACGCCGACGGCCAGGGCCGCGGAGACGCCCAGCAGCCCGTTGCGCACCGGGCGGCGCGGACGCCTCGCCCTGGGAGCCCGGGGAGCCCGGGGAGCCCCGGCGGCGGCCCTGGGGGCACGGTCCGCGGAGGCCTGGTGGTGCACGGGCAGCGCGGCGGTGGGGGCGTCCTGGTGGGCGGCGGGGCCCTGGTGCTGCTCCTCCGTGCCGAAGAGGTAGGCGTCGCTACGCGCGTAGGCGTGGTCACCGTACGTGTCGCCGGAGTCGTAGCCGTAGGGGCTGTTGGAGCCGTAGGGGTGCGAGCCGTACGAGCCGTAGGCGTCGTACGCCGTCCGGTACTGCTCGTGCCCCGCGTCGTGTCCGGCGTCGTGGGCGGCCTCGCGGCCGGCCCCGGTGCCGGTGACTCCCGGGGTGGCGCCGTTGGCGCGGGGGGTGCCGCCCTTGCCCTTGCGGCCGGCGGCGGAGCGTCGGTGGCGTCCCATTCCTCTGCTGGCCCTTCTCGGTGCTGCGGTCCTCGCGACTCACCCGAACGGGTGAGCTTTGCTGGGTCGAGGGGGGACGCTACCGCATTGCCGCAGAGGGTGTGGGAGTCCGGTAAGACTTTTGCTCGGTTAGCGTGCACACATGAACGACGATGCACGACTGGTGGCCTGGGTCCGCGGAAACGTACAGCGCGTGGGATTCCGGTGGTTCACACGCGCGAAGGCTCTGGAGCTCGGCGGCCTGAGTGGTTTTGCTCTCAATCTCCAGGACGGTCGCGTGCAGGTCGTCGCCGAGGGTCCGCGCGACCGGTGCCGCCGGTTGCTGGAGTGGCTGGAGGGGGAGGACACGCCGGGTCGCGTGGACGGCGTGACCGAGATTTGGGACACACCTCGCGGCGGCTACACCGGCTTCGAGATCCGCTGAGCGCCGCCTCCCGCACGGGCCGGAAGGCCGCCCTCCGGGCCTCGGCCGAGCGTCCCGCCGAGGAAAAGTCCAGGTGACCGGCGCAACGGGCTTGTCATGGCCGTCGCCGCACGACAGGATGAGCCGCACGCCCCCGGGCCCCGCAGGAGACGCCGCGCGAAGACATCCGCGCCGAGCGCCGCGAGGACACCGTCGATACGGGGCGTGATCGTGTTGACCGTCAAACTTTTTGGTGAGACTCTGAAAGCCCCGCGCACCGTAGCTGTTTGGCATGTGGAAACAGCGGCACGAAGTCACCGGTCTGCGACCGCGGTGTCTCTGGAACCGCAGTGTCGGGCACTACGGGTGCAATTCCCTCACGACCCACCACCGCATCGGTCGGTCACTCAGTGTGGAGGACCATCCATCATGGCAAAGGCGCTTCTCGGTTACGTCGGCGGCTCCGACCCGCGACTCCTCGCCGAGATGCGACGGCTCCAGCAGCGCGTCCAGGACCTGGAATCCGAGCTCGTCCGGATCCAGGCCGAGAAGGACGCACTGGCGGCTGCCGCTTCTCGCGACAGGATCATGCAGAGCATGGAGAGCATCGACGCACACCAGGCGGAGCCCGCGCTCACCTGATCCGGCACGTTCGCGGGCCGCAGCCGAGCCCGCACCCCGCCGGTGCCTCAAGGGACGCCCCCGGCGTCCCTTTCGCCTTTCCCGCTCCCGCCCTTCGCCCGGCCCCGCCACCTCGCCGGCGTGGTCGCCGCCGTCCTGTCACCGCGTCCGTACGTGCGTGCCTGTCACCGCGTCCGTCGTGCACCGCGTCCGTCGTGCGCGCGGCCCCCCCCGGCGACGCCGGAGCCGTGCGTGTTCCGCCCCCGCCGTCGATCCCGTGAGTCTGATCTGCCCGCCGCCCCGCCGCGCGAAACCGGATCGGGCCGTCGGCTCATGGAGCGGACGGGGACCGGCCGGTAAAGTCCACCGGCGTGCACCTCAAGGCCCTGACCCTCCGCGGCTTCAAGTCGTTCGCATCCGCGACCACCCTCCGGTTCGAGCCGGGGATCACCTGTGTCGTCGGCCCGAACGGCTCGGGCAAGTCCAACGTGGTGGACGCGCTGACCTGGGTCATGGGCGAGCACAGCGCGAAGTCGCTGCGCGGCGGCAAGATGGAGGACGTCATCTTCGCCGGGACCACCGGCCGCCCCCCGCTGGGCCGCGCCGAGGTCTCCCTCACCATCGACAACTCCGACGGCGCCCTCCCCATCGAGTACGCCGAGGTCACCATCGCGCGGATCATGTTCCGCAACGGCGGCAGCGAGTACCAGATCAACGGCGACACCTGCCGCCTGCTGGACATCCAGGAACTCCTCTCCGACTCCGGCATCGGCCGCGAGATGCACGTCATCGTCGGCCAGGGCCAGCTCGACTCCGTGCTGCACGCCGACCCCATGGGCCGCCGCGCCTTCATCGAGGAGGCGGCCGGCGTCCTCAAGCACCGCAAGCGCAAGGAGAAGGCGCTGCGCAAACTGGACGCCATGCAGGCCAACCTGGCCCGCGTCCAGGACCTCACCGACGAGCTCCGCCGCCAGCTCAAGCCGCTCGGCCGCCAGGCCGCCGTGGCCCGCCGCGCCGCCGTCATCCAGGCCGACCTGCGCGACGCCCGGCTCCGGCTGCTAGCCGACGACCTGGTGAAGCTGCGCCAGGCGCTCCGGGCCGAGGTGGCCGACGAGGCCGCCCTCAAGGAGCGCAAGGAGGCGACCGAGGAGGAGCTGCGCAAGGCGCTGCGCCGCGAGGCGCTGCTGGAGGACGAGGTCCGCCGTCTCAGCCCGCGCCTGCAGCGGGCCCAGCAGACCTGGTACGAGCTCTCCCGGCTCGCCGAACGCGTCCGGGGCACCGTCTCGCTCGCCGACGCGCGGGTGAAGAGCGCCACCGCGGCGCCCGTGGAGGAACGCCGGGGCCGCGACCCGGAGGAGATGGAGCGCGAGGCCGCCCGCGTCCGGGAGCAGGAGGCCGAACTGGAGGCCGCCCTGGAGGCCGCCGAGCGGGCGCTGGAGGACACCGTCGCCCACCGTGAGGAACTGGAACGCTCCCTCGCCGCCGAGGAACGCCGCCTCAAGGACGTCGCCCGGGCCATCGCCGACCGCCGTGAGGGCCTGGCCCGGCTCAGCGGCCAGGTGGGCGCCGCCCGCTCCCGGGCCGCCGCCGCCCAGGCCGAGATCGACCGCCTCGCCGCCTCCCGTGACGAGGCCCGGGCCCGTGCCGTCGCCGCCCAGGAGGAGTACGAGGCCCTCAAGGCCGAGGTCGACGGCCTCGACGCCGAGGACACCGAGCTCGCCGGACAGCACGACGAGGCCAAGGCCGCCCTCGCCGACGCCGACGCCGCCCTGACCGCCGCACGCGAGGCCCTCACCGCCGCCGAACGCGAACGCGCCGCCACCCGCGCCCGGCACGACGCCCTCGCCCTGGGCCTGCGCCGCAAGGACGGCACCGGCGCCCTGCTCGAAGCGCGCGACACCCTCACCGGCCTCCTCGGCCCCGCCGCCGAACTCCTCCGCGTCACCCCCGGCCACGAGGCGGCCCTCGCCGCGGCCTTCGGCGCCGCCGCCGACGCGGTCGCCGCCGCCTCGCCCGCCGCGGCGGCCGACGCCCTGCGCCTGCTGCGCAAGCAGGACGCCGGCCGGGCCGCGCTGATCGTCGCCGGGGCGGACGGGACCCCCGACGAGATCCCCGACGAGGCCCCCCGCCACGGGCGCTGGCCGCACGCCGGCGACCTCGTCGACGGCCCCGACGACCTGATGCCCGCCGTCCGCCGCCTGCTGCGCGGCGTGGTGGTGGTGGACACCCTCGAGGACGCCGAGGACGTGGTCCGCGCCCGCCCCGACCTCACCGCCGTCACCGCCGAGGGGGACCTCCTCGCGGCCCACCACGCCCACGGCGGCTCGGCCGCCGCTCCCAGCCTGCTGGAGGTCCAGGCCTCCGTCGACGAGGCCGCCGCCGCGCTCCAGGACCTGGAGTTCCGCTGCACGGAACTGACCGAGGCCCAGCGGCTGGCCGCCGCCCGCCGCACCGCCTGCGCCGCCCTGGTCGAGGAGCTGGGAGAACGCCGCCGCGCCGCCGACCGCGAGAAGTCCGGCGTCTCCCAGCAGCTCGGCCGCCTGTCCGGCCAGGCCCGCGGAGCCGCCGGGGAGGCCGAACGCGCCGAGGCCGCCACCGCCCGCGCCCAGGAGGCGCTGGAGAAGGCGCTCACCGACGTGGAGGAACTGGCGGAGCGGCTGGCCGTCGCCGAGGAGATGCCGGCCGAGGAGGAGCCGGACACCTCGGTGCGCGACCGGCTCGCCGCCGACGGCGCCAACGCCCGGCAGACCGAGATGGAGGCCAGGCTCCAGCTGCGCACGCACGAGGAACGGGTCAAGGCGCTGGCCGGCCGCGCCGACTCCCTCGACCGCGCCGCCCGTGCCGAACGTGAGGCCCGCGCCCGCGCCGAACGCCGCAAGGCGCGGATGCGCCACGAGGCCGCCGTCGCCGGAGCCGTGGCCGTGGGCGCGCGGCAGCTCCTCGCCCACGTCGAGGTGTCCCTGGGGCGCGCGGACCGCGAGCGGGGGGCCGCCGAGGCCGCCAAGGCCCGCCAGGAGCGGGAGCTCGCCGCCGCCCGCACCGCGGGACGGGACCTCAAGGCCGAGCTGGACAAGCTCACCGACTCCGTCCACCAGGGCGAGGTGCTGGGCGCCGAGAAGCGGCTGCGGATCGAACAGCTGGAGACCAAGGCACTGGAGGAGCTCGGCGTCGAGCCGGAGGCCCTGGTCGCCGAGTACGGGCCGGACCAGCTCGTCCCGCCGTCGCCGCCGGCCGAGGGCGAGGAGCTGCCGGAGGACCCGGAGCACCCGCGCAACCTGCCGCGGCCGTTCGTCCGCGGCGAGCAGGAGAAGCGGCTGCGGGCCGCGGAACGCGCCTACCAGCAGCTCGGCAAGGTCAACCCGCTCGCCCTGGAGGAGTTCGCCGCCCTGGAGGAACGCCACCAGTTCCTGAGCGAGCAGCTCGAGGACCTCAAGAAGACCCGCGCCGACCTGCTCCAGGTGGTCAAGGAGGTCGACGAGCGGGTCGAGCAGGTGTTCACGGAGGCCTACCGGGACACCGCCCGCGAGTTCGAGGGCGTCTTCGGCCGCCTCTTCCCCGGGGGCGAGGGCCGGCTGGTGCTGACCGACCCGGACAACATGCTGACCACCGGCGTGGAGGTCGAGGCCCGGCCGCCGGGCAAGAAGGTCAAGCGGCTGAGCCTGCTCTCCGGCGGGGAGCGGTCACTGACGGCCGTGGCGCTGCTGGTGTCCATCTTCAAGGCCCGGCCCAGCCCGTTCTACGTGATGGACGAGGTCGAGGCCGCGCTGGACGACACCAACCTGCAGCGACTGATCCGGATCATGCAGGAACTGCAGGAGTCCTCCCAGCTGATCGTCATCACGCACCAGAAGCGGACGATGGAGGTCGCCGACGCGCTGTACGGCGTCTCCATGCAGGGCGACGGCGTCTCGAAGGTCATCAGCCAGCGCCTGCGGTGACACCGGCGGCCGCCCCCGCGCGCACCGCGGGACGGCCGCGGCGGCCGGGGCGACCCGGGCGGACGCACCGCGCGCGGAACCCACCGGGGCGCGGACCGGGGCGCGGCGCGCCCCATGGCCGATACTGGGACGCGTTATGGACACCGTCATCCTTGCCGTAGTCATCGCGGTGGTGGCCCTCGTCGCCCTTGCCGGCCTCGTCGTCGGAGGTCGCCGCAAGAAGTCGCTGCCCCCGCCGCCACCGTCCGCGCCCGACATCACCGCCCCGCCCGCCGAACCCACGGTCGGCGAGGAGGCCGAGACCCCACGGGACGAGGAACGCCGCACGATCGAGGAGGTCGACCTCCCCGGATCGCCGACCGGCGCCACCCTGGTCGAAGAAGTCCCGGTGGAACCCGCCGCCCCGGCGATCGAGGTCCCCGAGCCCACCGCCGGCCGCCTGGTCCGGCTGCGCGCCCGCCTCTCCCGCTCGCAGAACGCGCTGGGCAAGGGCCTGCTGACCCTGCTCTCCCGCGAGCACCTCGACGAGGACACCTGGGAGGAGATCGAGGACACCCTCCTCACCGCCGACGTCGGCGTGCAGCCCACCCAGGAGCTCGTGGAGCGCCTGCGCGAGCGGGTCCGCGTGCTCGGCACCCGCACCCCCGAGGAACTGCGCGTCCTGCTCCGCGAGGAGCTGGTGCAGATCCTCGACCCCGGCTTCGACCGCTCCGTGAGGACGGACGCGAAGGAAGGCACCCCGGGCGTCGTCATGGTCGTCGGCGTCAACGGCACCGGCAAGACCACCACCACCGGCAAGCTGGCCCGCGTCCTCGTCGCCGACGGCAGGACCGTGGTGCTGGGCGCCGCGGACACCTTCCGCGCCGCCGCCGCCGACCAACTGCAGACCTGGGGCGAGCGGGTCGGCGCCCACACGGTGCGCGGGCCGGAGGGGGGCGACCCCGCCTCCGTCGCCTTCGACTCCGTCAAGGAGGGCATCGCGATCGGCTCCGACGTCGTGCTGATCGACACCGCCGGCCGGCTGCACACCAAGACCGGGCTGATGGACGAGCTGGGCAAGGTCAAGCGGGTCGTCGAGAAGCAGGCGCCGCTGGACGAGGTGCTGCTGGTCCTGGACGCCACCACCGGTCAGAACGGCCTGGTGCAGGCGCGGGTGTTCGCCGAGGTCGTGAACATCACCGGCATCGTGCTCACCAAGCTGGACGGCACCGCCAAGGGCGGCATCGTGATCGCCGTCCAGCGGGAACTGGGCGTGCCGGTCAAGCTGATCGGCCTGGGCGAGGGGGCCGACGACCTCGCGCCCTTCGAGCCGCAGGCGTTCGTGGACGCCCTCATCGGCGACTGACCCCGCCGCGCGACAGCGAAGTACGGCAGACGCCCGCCCCCCGGAAGGCCCGGGACGGCGGGCGTCCGCCGTGTCGGGGGGTCGGTGCCGAGCAGGTCGGCCTCGCGGGCGCGGGCGACGGGTCGGGGCGCCTGCCGGGTGCCCTCGCGCGGTGTGCCGCGACGGCAGTGGTCAGGCGCGGGCGCGGGCGCGGCGGTCGGGGTGCGGGTGCGGGCGCCGGCCGGGGGACCAGGTGCGGGTGCGGGGGTCGGGGGCGAGTGCGGGGTGCCGGCCCGGGGGATCAGGTGCGGGGGGAGCGGTGGGCCGCGTAGGCCAGGGTGCCGAGCAGGAGGCGAGCGGCCGGGAGCCCGGCGGCGGAGTCGAGGGCCGGCTGCCGCAGCCACCGCACCGGGCCCCGCCCGCCGCGGTCCGACGGCGGCGCCGTCACGTACGCGCCGGCGCCCAGGGCGCGCAGCCCGGCCGGACGGCGCGCGGCCCGGGCCCCTTCCGCGCCCGACGGCCCCCTGTCGTCCAGCCCCATCCGGTACAGCAGCGAGGGCAGTTCGTCCGCGGCCCCGGGGGCGACGAAGAACTGGGCGCGGCGCTCGGGGGTGACCGTCACCGGTCCCACCGGCAGACCCATGCGCTCCAGCCGCACCACGGCCAGCCGCCCGGCCGTCTCCGGCACCTCCAGCACGTCGAACGCCCGGCCCACGGGCAGCATCACGGCGGCCCCGGGGTGGTCGGACCAGGCGCGGGTCACGTCGTCGAGGGTGGATCCGGCGGGGATCTCCGGGGCGTACGCCAGCGGATGGGCGCCGGGCTCCGGGCAGTCGGCGCGACCGCACGAGCAGTCCCGGGCGCCGGGCGCCACGCGCGCACCCGGCACCACGTCCCAGCCCCAGAGGCCGGTGAACTCGGCGACCGCGGTGCCCTCCGAGGAGCGCCCCCGTCGGCGCACGCCGACGCGCGCTCCGGACCGTGCGCCGGAACGCTCCCGCATACCGCCGATCGTGAAGCCCATGCCCCCTCCAACGGGTCCGCCGCGTGGCTGGTTACGTGCCGGGGGTTCGTCGTGACGCTGAGTTGCGGATACCCGCCCGCTCGTCCCGACTCGCCCGGTTCGCACCGCGCGTGGTGGTGCGCGAGGTGGTGCGAGCGGCCCTTCGCGCCCCCTCGGTGCATCGGGCTCCCATTCGGCCCTCCGGACAGGTTTCCGACGCTGCTGGTCAAGTGAATCGCGGCCGGAGGCGCCAGAGTTCATCCGAAGGGGTGGCGAAAGGTGGCGTTTCCCGAACCAGCGTGGCTGGAGCGGTGACCGTGAGGCTACGGTGAGTATGCAAGGCTTGTGGCACATGCCCGCTCGGACTTGCCGGAAGCACCTTTCGGCCAGGCCCGCCAAGGATTCTTCCGACCGCAGCCCGGTCACGGAGAGTCACAGGTGGGCTTCCGGTGAAAGGCGCGACGGTGGATACTCACCTGGAACCCGGGGATTCCGCCGAACCGGAGGACGGTCCGGCGGCATTCTGATAGGGCTGTTCGCAGACACGACCGGGCCCGGGCAGGAGCCCGGCAGGTCTTCAGGGATGGATGGGGGCGTTCCAGTGAGCGGCAACGGTGACGGCGGGACGAACGCCGAGAAGCGCCCCAACGAGCTGCTCAACTCGTGGTTCGTGCGCAGCGGCTGGTCCAAGGGCGAGCTCGCCCGGCAGGTGAACCGCCGGGCCCGTCAGCTCGGCGCCAACCACGTCTCCACCGACACCTCCCGGGTCCGCCGCTGGCTGGACGGCGAGAACCCGCGCGAGCCCATCCCCCGGATCCTCTCCGAGCTGTTCTCCGAGCGCTTCGGCTGCGTCGTGGCCGTCGAGGACCTCGGCCTGCGCACGGCCCACCAGGCGCCCTCGGCGGCCGGCGTCGACCTGCCGTGGACCGGGCCGCAGACGGTGGCGCTGCTGGGCGAGTTCTCCCGCAGCGACCTGATGCTGGCCCGCCGGGGCTTCCTCGGCACCTCGCTCGGGCTCGCCGCCGGCCCCTCCCTGATCGAGCCCATGCAGCGCTGGCTGGTGCCCTCCCCGTCCTCGCCGCTGGACGCGCCGCCGCCGTCGTCCGCCTCCTCCGTGTCCACCGGCCCTTCCGGCGGACGCCGCGGCGGGCTCTCCGGACCGGAGCTCGACCAGCTGGCCACCACCATCGAGATGTTCCGCCAGTGGGACGCCCAGTGCGGCGGCGGGCTGCGCCGCAAGGCGGTCGTCGGCCAGCTTCACGAGGTCACCGACCTGCTCCAGGAGAGCCACCCCGAGCCGACCGCGCGGCGCCTCTTCGGCTTCGCCGCCGAACTCGCCGAGCTCGCCGGGTGGATGAGCTACGACGTGGGGCTCCAGCCCACCGCGCAGAAGTACTTCGTCCTGGCGCTGCACGCGGCCAAGGAGGCCGGGGACAAGCCGCTCGGCTCGTACATCCTCTCCTCCATGAGCCGGCAGATGATCCACCTCGGCCGGCCCGACGACGCGCTGGAGCTCATCCACCTCGCCCAGTACGGCAGCCGGGACTGCGCCGGCCCGCGGACCCAGGCCATGCTGTATGCGATGGAGGGGCGCGCGTACGCCAACATGGGCCAGCCCGGCAAGTGCAAGCGCGCGGTCCGGATGGCCGAGGACACCTTCGCCGACGCCGACGACTGGGACGAGCCGGACCCGGACTGGATCGGCTTCTTCACCGAGGCCGAGCTGCACGGCGAGAACTCCCACTCCTTCCGCGACCTCGCCTACGTCGCGGGCCGCAGCCCCATCTACGCGTCGATGGCCGAGCCGCTGATGAAGAAGGCCGTCGAGCTCTTCGCCCAGGACTCCGAGCACCAGCGCTCCTACGCGCTCAACCTGGTCGGCATGGCGACCGTGCACCTCCTCCAGAGCGAGCCCGAGCAGAGCACGGTCATGCTGGACCAGGCGATGAAGGTGGCCAAGAAGGTCCGCTCCGAGCGCGTCAACACCCGTATCCGCAAGACGGTCGACACCGCCGCGCGGGACTACAAGGAACTCCCCGCCGTCCGGGACATCACCCGGCTCCTGGCGGAGGAGCTTCCGGAGGCCGCAGCAGCGGTCTGACCGGCGCACACAGTCCCCGGCCGCGGCCGGCCCTCCCGAACTGCCCGACTCGGCTCCCCCCGCCAGGTCGTCGGAAGGCCGCCGCGGCCGGTGTTCGTTGTGCCGTCCATCAGTTCATGGACGTGTAACACGCCGGGCGTCTTCGTCACTGGGGCGAAACAACCAGGGGTCATGGCCGAAACGGCGCTGCGTCAACCTCGTGGCGAAAGCAGGCCCACCACCTCCCCATCCGCCCAGGTAGCCCGCACGGGCCGCGACCCCGACGAGGAGACGCCGATGGCACCAGCCATCACCTTTGCGGCCGACGAGATTTCGTCCGCCGACACAGGCTTCATGCTCATCTGTTCCGCCCTGGTGATGCTCATGACCCCGGGGCTGGCCTTCTTCTACGGAGGCATGGTCCGCGTCAAGAGCGCCCTCAACATGCTGATGATGTCCTTCATCAGCCTGGGCATCGTCACCGTCCTGTGGGTGCTCTACGGCTTCTCCCTCGCCTTCGGCACCGACACCGGCAGCCTCATCGGCTGGGACTCCGACTACGTCGGCCTCAGCGGGATCGACAAGGTCGAGGTCTGGGACGGGTACACCATCCCGACCCTGGTCTTCGCCGTCTTCCAGCTGATGTTCGCCATCCTCACCCCCGCGCTGATCAGCGGCGCCCTCGCCGACCGGGTGAAGTTCACCGCCTGGGCCCTCTTCGTCGTCCTGTGGGCGAGCGTCGTCTACTTCCCGGTCGCCCACTGGGTGTGGGGCGCCGGCGGCTGGGCCTTCGAGCTCGGCGTGATCGACTTCGCGGGCGGCACCGCCGTCCACATCAACGCGGGCGCCGCGGCACTGGGCGTGATCCTGGTCATCGGCAAGCGCGTGGGCTTCAAGAAGGACCCGATGCGGCCGCACAGCATGCCGCTGGTCATGCTCGGCGCCGGCCTCCTGTGGTTCGGCTGGTTCGGCTTCAACGCCGGCTCCTGGCTCGGCAACAGCGACGGCGTCGGCGCGCTGATGTTCGTCAACACGCAGGTCGCCACCGGCGCCGCCGTGCTCGCCTGGCTGATCTACGAGAAGATCCGCCACGGCGCCTTCACCACCCTGGGCGCCGCCTCCGGCGCGGTCGCCGGCCTGGTCGCCATCACCCCGGCGGGCGGCGCGGTCTCCCCGCTCGGCGCCATCGCGATAGGCGTCATCGCCGGTCTGCTCTGCGCCATGGCGGTCGGCCTGAAGTACAAGCTGAACTACGACGACTCCCTCGACGTGGTCGGCGTCCACCTGGTCGGCGGTATCGTCGGCTCGCTGCTGATCGGCTTCTTCGCCACCGGCGAGGGCCAGTCCGACGTGGCCGGCCTCTTCTACGGCGGCGGCCTGGACCAGCTCTGGAAGCAGGCGGCCGGTGTCTTCGGTGTCCTCGCCTACTCGCTCGTCGCCTCCGCGGTCCTCGCCCTGATCGTCCACAAGACCATGGGCATGCGGGTCGACGAGGATGAGGAGATCTCCGGCATCGACCAGGCCGAGCACGCCGAGACCGCCTACGACTTCAGCGGCGTCGGCGGCAGCAGCTCCGCCAAGCCCACCGCCCCCGCCCGCGCCGAGAGCAACAAGGTTGACGCATGAAGCTGATCACCGCGGTCGTCAAGCCGCACAAGCTCGACGAGATCAAGGAAGCGCTCCAGGCCTTCGGAGTGCACGGCCTGACCGTGACCGAGGCCAGCGGCTACGGCCGGCAGCGCGGCCACACCGAGGTCTACCGGGGCGCCGAGTACACCGTCGACCTGGTCCCCAAGATCCGCATCGAGGTCCTGGTGGACGACGCGGACGCCGACGAGCTCGTCGAGGTCGTGGTCAGCGCGGCCCGCACCGGCAAGATCGGTGACGGCAAGGTGTGGGCGGTGCCCGTCGACACCGCCGTCCGGGTCCGCACCGGTGAGCGCGGGCCGGACGCCCTGTAGCGGACGCCGAAACAGCAGGCAGAGGAACAGGAGTCGCCGGGTGACGAGCACGGACACGCGTGAAGAGACCGAGAACTCGGGACCCGGCGGCTACGCGGCGGCCCGGCTGGGCCTCCTCCAGGAGGAGGCCCGGTCCGGGCCGTCGCGCCGCAAGGCGCTCGCCGGCCTCACCGACCGGTGGCTGGCCGGCCTGTTCGCCGCCGCCGCGCCCACCGCCCGGGGCATCGCCCTGGTCGCCGTCGGCGGCTACGGCCGCGGGGAACTCTCCCCCCGGAGCGACCTCGACCTGCTCCTCCTGCACGACGGCTCCGACCCGTCCGCCGTCGCCGCCGTCGCCGACCGGCTCTGGTACCCGGTCTGGGACCTCGGCATCGCCCTCGACCACTCGGTCCGCACCCCGGCCGAGGCGCGCCGCACCGCCGCCGACGACCTCAAGGTCCAGCTCGGCCTCCTCGACGCCCGCCACCTGGCCGGCGACCTCACCCTCACCACCGGCCTGCGCACCACCGTCCTCGCCGACTGGCGCAACCAGGCCCCCCGGCGCCTCCCCGAACTCCGCGAGCTCTGCGCCGAGCGGGCCGCGCGCTCCGGCGAACTCCGGTTCCTCCTCGAACCCGACCTCAAGGAGGCCCACGGAGGCCTCCGCGACGCCACCGCGCTGCGCGCCGTCGCCGCCTCCTGGCTGGCCGACGCCCCCCGCGAGGGCCTCGACGCCGCCCGCCGCACCCTCCTCGACGTCCGCGACGCCCTCCACCTGACCACCGGGCGCGCCACCGACCGCCTCTCCCTCCAGGAACAGGACCAGGTCGCCGACCGCCTCGGCCTCCTCGACGCAGACATCCTGCTGCGCCAGGTCTACGAGGCCGCCCGCGTCATCTCCTACGCGGGCGACGTCACCTGGCGCGAGGTCGGCCGGGTGCTGCGGGCCCGCTCCACCCGCCCGAGGCTGCGCGCCCTGCTGGGCGGCGGCCGGCCCGCACCCGAGCGCAGCCCGCTCGCCGAGGGCGTGGTGGAACAGGACGGCGAGGTCGGCCTCGCCCGTGCCGCCCGCCCCGACCGCGACCCCGTCCTGCCGCTGCGCGCCGCCGCGGCCGCCGCCGAGGCGGGCCTGCCGCTGTCCCGGCACGCGGTGCGCCGTCTCGCCGCCGACACGGCGCCCATGCCGGTGCCCTGGCCCGCCGAGGCCCGTGAACAACTCGTCACCCTGCTCGGCTCCGGGCCCGCCACCGTCGGCGTCTGGGACGCGCTGGAGGCCGAAGGACTGATCACCCGGCTGCTGCCCGACTGGGAACGCGTCCGCTGCCGGCCGCAGCGCAACGCCGTCCACGTCTGGACCGTCGACCGCCACCTGATCGAGACCGCGGTCCGCGCCTCCCGGAACATCCGCCGGGTCGGCCGGCCCGACCTGCTGCTGGTCGCCGCGCTGCTCCATGACCTCGGCAAGGGCTGGCCCGGCGACCACTCGGTGGCCGGCGAGACCATCGCGCGGGACGTCGCCGCCCGGATCGGGTTCGACCGGCAGGACGTCGCCGTGCTGGCCACCCTGGTCCGGCACCACCTGCTGCTCGTCGAGACCGCCACCCGGCGCGACCTCGACGACCCGGCCACCATCCAGCTCGTCGCCGACGCGGTCGGCTCGCAGAACACGCTGGAACTGCTGCACGCCCTCACCGAGGCCGACGCGCTGGCCACCGGTCCGGCCGCCTGGTCGTCCTGGCGGGCCTCGCTCGTCGCCGACCTGGTCGGGCGGGTCTCCGCTGCGCTGGCCGGCGGCACGCCCGCCGAGCCGGAGGACGCCGCGCCCACCGCCGAGCAGGAACGGCTCGCGGTCGAGGCGGTCGTCACGGACGGCCCGGTGCTGACCCTGCGGGCCCAGGCCGAGACCGGCGGGACCGGTGCGGACGGCGAGGAGGGCGCGGGGCGCGACGCCGCCGCGGAGGACGCCGAGCAGCCCGAACCGCTGGGGGTGGAGCTGCGGATCGCGGTGCCGGACCGCGGCGGGGTGCTGCCTGCGGTCACCGGGGTGCTCGCCCTGCACCGGCTGACCGTGCGCACCGCGGAACTGCGGACGCTGGAACTGCCGGACGTCGCGGCGGGGGCGTCCGTGCTGCTGCTGGACTGGCGGGTGGCCGCCGAGTACGGCTCGCTGCCGCAGGCCGCCCGGCTGCGGGCCGACCTGGTACGGGCGCTGGACGGCTCGCTGGACATCGCGGCGCGGCTCGCCGAGCGGGACGCGGCCTACCCGCGCAGGCGCGGTGCGGTACCGGCGCCGCCACAGGTGACGGTCGCGGCGGCGGCGTCCCGGCACGCGACGGTGATCGAGGTCCGGGCGCACGACGCGCCGGGACTGCTGCACCGGATCGGGCGGGCGCTGGAGGCGGCGGAGGTGCGGGTGAGGAGCGCGCACGTCAGCACGCTCGGCGCCAACGTCGTCGACAGCTTCTACGTCACCGACACCAAGGGCGCCCCCCTCGCGCCCGAGGCCGCCACCACCGTGGCCCGCCACCTGGAGACGGCCCTCCGCACCGCCTGAGCCCGGCGCGCGCCGAACCGCGTGACGACCGTGCGCGGGTGGGAGGCACCGGCAGGGACCGGTACGGGTTCGGGGCGGATACCCTGGACACCACATTCATCCGCCCCCGACACCGAGGACCGACGAGCGCCGTGTTCGATACCCTCTCCGACCGCCTCAGCGCGACTTTCAAAAACCTCCGCGGGAAAGGCCGGCTCTCCGAGGCGGACATCGACGCCACGGCACGCGAGATCCGCATCGCGCTCCTCGAGGCGGACGTCGCCCTCCCGGTCGTGCGCTCCTTCATCAAGAGCGTCAAGGAGCGCGCCACCGGCGCCGAGGTCTCGAAGGCGCTGAACCCCGCCCAGCAGGTCATCAAGATCGTCAACGACGAACTGGTGACCATCCTCGGCGGTGAGACCCGCCGCCTGCGGTTCGCCAAGACCCCGCCGACCGTGATCATGCTCGCCGGTCTCCAGGGCGCCGGCAAGACCACCCTCGCCGGCAAGCTCGGCAAGTGGCTGAAGGACCAGGGCCACTCCCCGCTCCTCGTCGCCGCCGACCTCCAGCGCCCCAACGCCGTGAACCAGCTCAGCGTGGTGGCCGAGCGCGCCGGCGTCGCGGTCTACGCACCGGAGCCGGGCAACGGCGTCGGCGACCCGGTGAAGGTCGCCGAGGACTCCATCGACTTCGCGCGCGCCAAGGTGCACGACATCGTCATCGTGGACACCGCCGGCCGCCTCGGCATCGACGCCGAGATGATGCAGCAGGCCGCCGACATCCGGGACGCCGTGAGCCCGGACGAGATCCTCTTCGTCGTCGACGCGATGATCGGTCAGGACGCGGTCAACACCGCCGAGGCATTCCGCGACGGCGTCGGCTTCGACGGCGTCGTGCTCTCCAAGCTGGACGGCGACGCCCGCGGTGGCGCGGCCCTGTCGATCGCGTCGATCACCGGCAAGCCGATCATGTTCGCGTCGAACGGCGAGAAGCTGGACGACTTCGACGCCTTCCACCCGGACCGGATGGCCTCCCGCATCCTCGACATGGGTGACCTGCTCACCCTGATCGAGCAGGCGGAGAAGACCTTCGACCAGGCCGAGGCCGAGAAGATGGCCTCCAAGCTGGCCTCCAAGAAGGGCCAGGAGTTCACCCTCGACGACTTCCTGTCCCAGATGGAGCAGGTCAGGAAGATGGGGTCGATCTCCAAGCTCCTCGGCATGCTGCCGGGCATGGGCCAGATCAAGGACCAGATCAACAACCTGGACGAGCGCGACGTCGACCGGACCGCGGCGATCATCAAGTCGATGACGCCCGGCGAGCGCAACGACCCGCTGATCATCAACGGCTCCCGCCGCGCCCGTATCGCCAAGGGCTCCGGCGTCGAGGTCAGCGCGGTGAAGAACCTGATCGAGCGGTTCCTCGAGGCCCGCAAGATGATGTCCCGGATGGCCCAGGGCGGCGGCGTCCCGGGCATGCCGGGGATGCCGGGCATGGGCGGCCCCGGCGCCGGCCGGCAGAAGAAGCAGCAGAAGAAGGCCAAGGGCAAGCAGCGCTCCGGCAACCCGATGAAGCGCAAGCAGCAGGAGCTG
Organism: Streptomyces sp. NPDC047130; assembly: GCF_040643475.1. Taxonomy (NCBI): domain Bacteria; kingdom Bacillati; phylum Actinomycetota; class Actinomycetes; order Kitasatosporales; family Streptomycetaceae; genus Streptomyces; species Streptomyces sp. NPDC047130. The sequence goes on from NZ_JBEYUK010000018.1 coordinate 20,090, forward strand.
GAGGAGGCCCAGCGCCGCGAGGCCGCGGCGCAGGGCGGCAACGCCTTCGGCCTGCCGCAGCAGGGCGCCAAGGACTTCGAGCTCCCGGACGAGTTCAAGAAGTTCATGGGCTGACCTGCCGCGAACCGGTGGCGGAGGCCGGGCGGATCCCTCACGGGACCGCCCGGCCTCCGTGTTCCCGGGTCGGTGCTCCCTGAGCCGTGTTCCCGGGGCTGTGTTCTCGGGCCCGTGTTCCCGGTCGCGTGTTCCCGGGTCCGGGTTCTCGCGGACTACCGGGTGCGGGCCACCAGGTAGCGGAAGACGTTCGGCATCCAGACCGTGCCGTCCGGCCTGCGGTAGGGGTGCAGGGCCTCGCGGAGTTCCTTGTCGACCTGGGTGCGGTCGGTGGCGGCGGCCGCGTCGAACAGGCCGGTGGACCACAGCCCGCGCACCGCGCTGTCGACCCCGGCGTAGCCGAACGGGCAGGACACCCGGCCGGAGCCGTCCGGGACCAGACCGGCCCGCCGCGCCACCTCCTCCAGGTCGTCCCGACCGGTCGCCCGCCAGCTCCCCGGCGCGGGGGAGGCCTCCGCCGCCCGCGCCGCGGCCCGCAGCACTCCGGTGGTCGCGCACCGCTCCGGCGGCCCCCAGCCCGTCAGGACCACCGCCGCGCCCCGTTCGGCGAGCGGGGCCGCCTCGCGCAGCCGGGCCAGCAGCGCGTCGGCGTCGCCGGTACGGCAGCCGATCGGCTCCAGCGCGGTCACCACCGTGTACGCGTCCGCACGGGCCGGCGCGCGGTCGGCGCGGTCCGTCAGCCGTGCGCCGGGCCCGGCGGCGGAGCTCCCGCCGTCGGCCGTCAGCCGTTCCCGCGCCAGGTTGAGCCGTTCGGGTGAGTCGGATTCCACGCCGGTGACGTCGGCGCCGCGGCCCGCGGCCATCAGCAGCGCCAGGCCGGAGCCGCAACCCAGCCCCAGCAGCCGGGTGCCGGGCCCCACGCCCAGCCGCTCGTGGACGGCCTCGTAGAGAGGGACCAGCATGCGTTCCTGGATCTCGGACCAGTCCCGGGCCCGGGACCTCGGGTCGGCGCCCGTGGTCCGGGCCGCATGGGGAGGGTGACGTCGTACGAGAGTGGATGTCATGTAGCGCCCCTGTCGCCGAAAGGTTGCCGCCTGTCTGTCCGGCCGTGCGTGCGTGGCCGTCGTGTGCGCCGCGCCCCCGTGGTGTGCCCCGGCTTCCCCCCGTATGCCAGGTAACTGCTCCGAGGCCGTGGCGTCCAGGGCATGTGGACACCGCAATGCCGGATGCGGGCGTATACGGCGAGATTTCACATACCGGTAACCCGCGGGGCAACCGGAGGCGGCCGTGGCGCGTCGGTAAGGACGGGGAGTGCTCGCCGTGCCGCCGGTGAAAGCCCAGGACGGCCGCCGGGGGCTCGCGAACCGGGACCCGGCGGCAGGCTCCGGCAGTACGGGTAGTAACCTCCCGTCACGTCGGAATCGCGCCAAGATGGTGCGCGCGCGGGGGCGCACGGGGACCGTTCGTGCGCCGGTACCGCCCGGTGCGTACAGGTGGCTACGTACCGCCTTGTGGTGAGACGTCAGGCTTCTGCGCAGATCAGCGCACCCGTCCTCGTCCGGACGCATCAGGGTTAACTGACGGGTACGTGCAAATTATTTGAGATGCCCCGGAATAGGAACACAGAGGGCTCCGGCGTCGTTGTCATTACGTGAGCACGACACCACCTGTTCTCGCCGCCGAGCTGGCGCAGGCATGGGCCGACATTCAACGGCACCATCCCGAGCTGCCGGACTTGGCCGCGCCCGAATCCCTGATCGGGGAGTCGTCGTCCGCCTGCGGACACGAACTCTCCTTCGAGCGACTCCTCCATGAGGCAGTCCATGGCATCGCCGCCGCCCGCGGGATCCGCGACACCTCGCGGGCCGGCCGCTACCACAACCGCAGGTTCCTGGCGATCGCCGAGGAGCTCGGGCTCGACCACTCGGAGGAGCCGCATCCCAGCAGCGGCTTCTCCCTGGTCACGCTCAAGCCCGAGGCGAAGCGCCGGTACCGGCCCACGATCGAGCGACTGCAGCGTGCCCTGAAGGCGCACAACGCGGCCGTGGCGTCGGACACGGCCGGCACCTTCCGGGGTCCCGCGGCACGGCACGGATCCTCGGGGGGAGGTGTGCGGGTCAAGGCCGTCTGCGACTGCGGCCGGAACGTGCGCGTGGTCCCCTCCGTCCTGGCGCAGGCGCCCATCGTGTGCGGGGGCTGCGGCAAGCCCTTCCGGATCCCCGAGCCCGAGCCGCTGGCCGCGGCGAGCTGAGGCGCGCGCGGGGCCCGCGCGGAGCCGGCGCATCGTGGACGCCGGACCCGTGCGGGCCTCGTATGCCCCCATTCGGAGCCAGGCCCGGTCGTGTGGCAGAATGGCCAGCTGTACTCGACAGTCGCACAGGACCCCTCTCTCCTCCGGCTGACGCGTCCATCGGGCACTCGGTGCCGCAACCCCACGCGGCTTTCCGTCGCGCCCACCACGTCAAATCCAGGAGATTCCACTCCCGTGGCAGTCAAGATCAAGCTGAAGCGTCTGGGCAAGATCCGTTCGCCTCACTACCGCATCGTCGTCGCCGACAGCCGCACCCGCCGTGACGGCCGTGCGATCGAGGAGATCGGCAAGTACCACCCGACGTACAACCCGTCGGTGATGGAGGTCGACGCCGAGCGTGTCGCCTACTGGCTGTCCGTCGGCGCCCAGCCGACCGAGCCGGTTCTCGCCATCCTCAAGAAGACCGGCGACTGGCAGAAGTTCAAGGGCGAGCCCGCCCCGGCGCCGCTGCTGCAGCGTGCCGAGAAGCCCGCGCGTCCGTCCTTCGAGGCTCTCGGTGGCGACGACGAGGGCAAGGGCGAGGCCATCACCCAGAAGAAGAAGGCCGAGAAGAAGGACGAGGCCGCCGCCGAGTCCGCTCCGGCTGAGTCGACCGAGGCCTGAGCATGCTCGAGGAGGCTCTCGAGCACCTCGTGAAGGGCATCGTCGACAACCCTGACGATGTGCAGGTCGCCTCCCGTGACCTGCGTCGCGGTCGCGTGCTCGAGGTCCGGGTCCACCCGGACGACCTCGGCAAGGTGATCGGCCGCAACGGCCGCACCGCACGCGCCCTGCGTACCGTCGTGGGCGCCATCGGCGGTCGCGGCGTCCGTGTCGACCTGGTCGACGTGGACGACGTCCGCTGACACACGCAACACCGGCTCGGGCCGGGGAAGGCCTTCGGGGCCTTCCCCGGCCCGACGTCGTTGCCGCCCGTCGTTGCGGGCCGGCGGTCCGGATCCCCGGTCCCGGCCCGCGGTCCGGGTGCGCGGACCCGCCCGCGGTCCGTCACCCGCAGTCCTTCACCCGTAGTCCCGATCCAGGAGAGCAAGCACAGTGCAGCTGGTAGTCGCACGGATCGGCCGCGCCCACGGCATCAAGGGCGAGGTCACCGTCGAGGTACGTACCGACGAGCCGGAGCTGCGGCTCGCGCCCGGCGCCGTCCTGGCCACCGACCCGGCCTCGGCCGGTCCCCTGACCATCGAGACGGGCCGGGTGCACAGCGGCCGGCTGCTGCTGCGCTTCGAGGGCGTGCGGGACCGCACCGGCGCCGAGGCCCTGCGCAACATCCTCCTCATCGCGGACGTCGACCCCGACGAACTGCCGGAGGAGGAGGACGAGTACTACGACCACCAGCTCATGGACCTGGACGTGGTGACCGTGGACGGCGAGGCGGTGGGGCGGATCACCGAGATCTCCCACCTGCCCTCCCAGGACCTGTTCGTGGTCGAGCGTGAGGACGGCAGCGAGGTCTACGTGCCGTTCGTGCAGGAGATCGTGGTGGAGATCGACCTGGAGGAGCAGCGGGCGGTCATCGACCCGCCGCCCGGCCTGATCGACGACCGGGCCGAGGTCGCCTCCGCCCGGGACGCGGAGGCGGGCGGGGAGTCCGCCGAGGAGCGGAAGCGGGACGAGGCCTGATGCGTCTCGACGTCGTCACCATCTTCCCGGAGTACCTGGAACCGCTGAACGTCTCCCTGGTCGGCAAGGCCCGGGCCCGCGGACGGCTCCAGGTCGGCGTCCACGACCTGCGGGACTGGACCTACGACCGCCACAACACCGTCGACGACACCCCCTACGGCGGCGGTCCGGGCATGGTCATGAAGACCGAGCCGTGGGGCGAGGCACTGGACCAGATCGTCGGCGACGGCTACGAGGCCGGGGCCTCCGGCCCGGTGCTGGTCGTGCCCACGCCCAGCGGCCGGCCGTTCACCCAGGAAGTGGCCGTGGAGCTGTCCGAGCGGCCCTGGCTGATCTTCACCCCCGCCCGCTACGAGGGCATCGACCGCCGGGTGATCGACGAGTACGCCACCCGCGTGCCCGTGTACGAGGTCTCCATCGGCGACTACGTGCTGGCCGGCGGCGAGGCCGCGGTGCTGGTGATCACCGAGGCCGTGGCCCGGCTGCTGCCCGGCGTGCTGGGCAACGCCGAGTCGCACCGCGACGACTCCTTCGCCCCGGGCGCCATGGCCAACCTGCTGGAGGGCCCGGTCCACACCAAGCCGCCCGAGTGGCGCGGCCGCGGCATCCCCGACGTGCTGCTCAGCGGCCACCACGGGAAGATCGCCCGCTGGCGCCGCGACGAGGCGCTGCGCCGCACCACCACGCACCGGCCCGACCTGATCGAACGCACCCGCCCCGAGGCCTTCGACAAGAAGGACCGGGAGATGCTCTCCATCCTGGGCTGGGCGCCCGACCCCCAGGGTCTGCCGTACGGGCGGTTTTGGCGCCGCGTCGAAGACGTGGAAGAATAGGCGGCTGTTGTGCGTGGCCCGGCGTGCGCCCCTGCCACAGGGGGACACGGCGCGGCGTTCCGGTCACGACGACGTCTTCCGATGAAACCTAGCTCCCGTTGGTGACCTGTGGCATCAGCGAAGAAAGCAGACGAAATGTCTCACCTGCTCGACTCCGTCGACGCCGCGTCGCTGCGCAGCGACATCCCGGCCTTCCGCCCGGGTGACACCGTCAACGTCCACGTCCGCGTCATCGAGGGCAACCGCTCTCGTGTGCAGCAGTTCAAGGGCGTCGTCATCCGCCGCCAGGGCGCCGGTGTCCGCGAGACCTTCACGGTCCGCAAGGTCTCGTTCTCCGTCGGCGTCGAGCGCACCTTCCCGGTGCACACCCCGATCGTCGAGAAGATCGAGCTGGTCACCCGCGGTGACGTCCGTCGCGCGAAGCTGTACTACCTCCGTGAGCTGCGCGGCAAGGCCGCGAAGATCAAGGAGAAGCGCGAGAACTGATCTCGCGCGGGTGTCGTCCCGGGGGCCGGATAGCATCTGCCCCCTATGGACACCGAAGCACAGCACCTGGAGCGCGACCGCTCCTCCCCGCACGTGCCCGAGGATTCCCCTCGGCCGCGGTCCGGGGAGGCGCGGTCGCGCTTCGCTGTTCCCGGGGACGCCCGGCGCGACCAGGACGCCACGCCGGAGGAGGGCGGGGACGGCGCGCTCGCGGCGGCGGACGGTGACGCCGACGCGGGTGACGCGAGCGGCGTCGAGAGCGAGGGCGACGGCGACGGCGACGGCGGCAGCGAGAGCGCGGGCGAGGGCGACGGCGGCGTCGAGAGCGAGGGCGAGGGCGGTGGGGGCCGGCTCCGGGACTGGCTGCCGGGCGGCAGCCTCACCCTCACGGCGGGGTCCTGCCTGGTCTTCCTGCTGCTGATGACCCTGTTCGTGGCACAGCCGTTCACCATCCCCAGCACCTCCATGGAGCCCGGCCTGCGGACCGGCGACCGGGTTCTGGTCAACAAGCTGGCCTACCGCCTCGGCGACGGACCCGCCCGCGGGGACGTGGTGGTCTTCCAGGACGCCGAGGGCTTCGGCGACGGCCACTTCGTCAAGCGGGTGGTGGGCGTGGGCGGCGACCGCGTGGTGTGCTGCGACCGGGACGGGCGCCTGCGGATCAACGGGCGGGCGGTGGACGAGTCCGCGTTCCTCGGCGGCGACGCGGCGTCGGCGGTGCGGTTCGACGTGGTGGTGCCGGACGGCAGGCTGTTCGTGCTGGGCGACCACCGGGCCGCCTCCAGCGACTCCCGGGACCACCTGGGCTCGCCGGGCGGCGGCATGGTCTCCGTGGAGGACGTCACCGGGCGGGCCGACTGGATCGTCTGGCCGGCCGGGCGGTGGACGGGGATCGAACCCTCGGGCGCCTACACCGGCGTCCCCGCGCCGGACGGGGCCCATGGGTAGGCGCGGACGCCCGCAAGGGGGCGGCGGGGGAGCGGAGGCGACACCTCCGCTGGGGCGCGCGGAGCGCCGCCGGCTGCGCCGCAAGGTGCAGCGCCGCCGACGGCGGGCGGTGCTCAAGGAGATACCCCTGCTGGGCGGCGTGGCGCTGGCGATCGCGCTGCTGCTCAAGACCTTCCTGTTCCAGGCCTTCGTGATCCCCTCCGGTTCCATGGAGCAGACCATCCGGATCGGCGACCGGGTGATCGTGGACAAGCTCACCCCGTGGTTCGGCGCGAAGCCGGAGCGGGGCGACGTGGTGGTGTTCCGCGACCCCGGCGGCTGGCTGCGTGCCGAGGAGGTCGCCGAGATCACCGGCGAGTCCGCGGTGACCCGCCGGATCAAGGAGGGCCTGGCCTTCGTGGGCGTGATGCCCTCGGCCGACGAGCAGGATCTGATCAAGCGCGTGGTCGGCGTCGGCGGCGACCGGGTGGTCTGCTGCGACGACACCGGCAGGATGACGGTGAACGGCACGCCCCTCCACGAGGACTACCTGTTCCCGGGCGACGAGCCCTCCGTGAAGCATTTCGAGGTGACGGTGCCGGAGGGCAGCCTGTGGGTGATGGGCGACCACCGCTCGCACTCCGCGGACTCCCGGGTCCACCTGGACGGGCCCCACGGCGGCGCCGTCTCCGAGGACCTGGTCGTGGGCCGGGCCGTTGCGGTGGCCTGGCCGATCGGGCACTGGACGCGGCTGACCAGGCCGGAGACCTTCGCGTCCGTCGGACCCTCCGACGGGGGGTAGGCGGCCCGGGGCCCGGCTCGCATAGGGTGGCAGCACCCGAGGGCCGGCAGGCCGGGCGAGACGGACCAACGGATTCCGGCGACCACCGAGCCCTGGGGAACTCCCGCTCGTTAAGGGAGTGGTGGGCCCGCGCCGGGCAGCGGGCGGGCGGCGGTACGGAGTGAGGAGTTCGGTGTGGGGGATGCGGCGGTTGGCGCACGTTCCGGTGGCGGCGACGGGTGGCGGAGGCGTTCCCCGGAACCCGACCCGCAGGACCGGAGCGAGGGCGTGACGCCCGGCAGCGACCCCGAGGGACCGGGCGGTCCGGCGGACGCCCACAGCGAGGGCGAGGGCAGGCGCGCACGGCGCGGCGGCTCGAACCAGCAGATGCGGTCGTTCTGGAAGGAACTCCCGCTGCTGATCGTGATCGCGCTGGTGCTGGCGCTGCTGATCAAGACGTTCCTGCTGCAGGCGTTCTCCATCCCCTCGGACTCCATGCAGAACACGCTGCAGCGCGGCGACCGGGTGCTGGTGGACAAGCTGACCCCGTGGTTCGGCTCGGAGCCGGAGCGCGGTGAGGTGGTCGTCTTCCACGACCCGGACAACTGGCTGGCCGGCCAGCCGGTGGAGCAGCCCAACGCCTTCCAGCAGGTCCTCACCTGGGTCGGCCTGATGCCTTCCGCCGAGGAGCGGGACCTCATCAAGCGCGTCGTCGGCGTCGGCGGGGACACCGTCGAGTGCCGGGGCAACGGGCCCCTGATCGTCAACGGCGTCGCCCTCGACGAGCCGTACGTCTTCCCGGGCAACACCCCCTGCAGCAACGACGACGCCGGCCAGTTCAAGGTCAAGGTGCCCGAGGGCTACCTGTGGGTGATGGGCGACCACCGCCAGAACAGCAAGGACTCCCGCTACAACCAGGACGACGCCCACAACGGCATGGTCCCGGTGGAGGACGTCGTGGGGCGGGCCGTGGTGAAGGCCTGGCCGATCGACCGCTGGGGCACGCTGCCGGTGCCGGACACCTTCGACCAGCCGGCGCTCGACAAGTAGCGCCGCCGCACAGCGGGCCGCGCGGCCCGCTGCGCCCGCGCCCGTGTCCGCGTCGGTGCCAGGTGTCCGCGTCGGTGCCCGTGCCCGGGGCCGTGCACGTGCCCGTGCCCGTGCCGCCGGTTTCCGCCCGGACCGCCTGGGACTCGTCGACGGACGTGAACGGCCCGCCCCTCCGGCCCCGGAGCGGCGGGCCGTGGCCGTCGCGGGGCTGTTCGCCGGGGGGTGCCCGAGCCGCGTACCGACGGGTAGGGTGCGGGGCCATGAGCAGCGAGAGCGGTACGAGCGGTACCGACACGGCCGTGGCGAGGCGCGGCGGAGGCGCCGGAAGCGGTGCTCCCGCGGGCGGACGGCTGGGGCAGCGGCTCTCGGGCCTGGTGGTCGCCCTGGGCACCGTCCTGTTCCTCGGCGGCTTCGGCTGGGCGGCGCTGGTCTACATGCCGTTCACCGTGCCCACCGCCTCGATGCACCCCACCATCGCCGCCGGCGACCGGGTGCTGGCCGAGCGGGTGGACGGTTCCGAGGTGCGCCGCGGTGACGTGGTGGTGTTCGAGCAGGAGAACTGGGCGGACGCCCCGCTGATCAAGCGCGTGGTCGCGGTCGGCGGCGACACCGTCGCCTGCTGTGCCGGGGGCGGGCTCACGGTGAACGGCGAGCGGATCGACGAGCCGTACGTGGGCGACGACCCGTTCGCCGCGACGGCCTCGTTCTCGGAGGTCACCGTGCCCGAAGGACGGCTGTTCCTGCTCGGTGACGACCGCACGGGCTCCCTGGACTCCACCGCACACCTCGCCGAGAAGGCCGCCGGCACGGTGTCCCGGAAGGCCGTGAAGGGCCGCGTGGACGCGGTGGTGTGGCCCATGGACGGCATGATCGAGCCCGCCCCCGGCTTCCGCGCGCTGGGCGACGAGCCCTCCCCGCAGGGACCCCTGCCCCTTCAGACGGCCATGGCGGTGGCCGGAGCGGTGATGATCTTCGCCGGAGCCGCCTACGGACCGGTGGCGGGGGCGCTGGCCCGGCGCCGGGGCGCGGGCGCCGCCGGCTGACCGGCCGGGAGCCGCGGCGAGCGGTACCGCACTGGTCAGGGCCGATACCTTGCCGACCGTCCTCGGCGACGCGACTTTCGTGCGAGCGCGGTGGTGGACCTGTGGGGAACTCGGGCGGTCACATGAGACGGTGTATCCCACGGGACTCGCCGGGCCGCCGCGCAGGCTGCTCGACGAAGATCCCCCGCCGGGCCGGAGACCCTTGAGCCGGAAATCGCCTAGGGGCTCGTGGGACTGACGCACAATGGTGGGACCGCACGGCTGAAGGGGAACATGCCATGAGCGCCGAGGACCTCGAGAAGTACGAGACCGAGATGGAGCTGAAGCTCTACCGGGAGTACCGAGACGTCGTCGGGCTGTTCACCTACGTGATCGAGACCGAGCGGCGGTTCTACCTCACCAACGACTACGACATGCAGGTGCACTCCGTCCAGGGCGAGGTCTTCTTCGAGGTCACCATGGCCGACGCCTGGGTGTGGGACATGTACCGGCCGGCCCGCTTCGTCAAGAAGGTACGCGTTCTCACATTCAAGGACGTGAACATCGAGGAGCTCAACAAGACCGATCTGGAGCTCCCGGGCAGCTGACCTGTGGACAACCGGCGCGAGCCGCTGCGAAGCCTCACCCGAAAGGGTGGGGCTTCGCGCGTGTTCAACGGGTCCCTCCACCAAGATCCACACCGCTTCCGGGCCGGGCCCATCGTGGGCTCCGGAGGTGGTGCCGTATGGGCGCACGAGAAGACGTAGGACGAACGGTCCCCGCGACGGACCCGACGACGGACGCGATGACGGGCCCGACGACGGGCCCGATGACGGACCCTGCGACGGACCCGACGGCGGACACCGCGACGGGACGGCGCGCGGCGGCCCGGGCGGCGGGCGCGGCCCGCGGCGGCGGGACGCGCGTGGCCGAGGCGGCCGCGAACGAGGGGGGCGCCGTCGGGGCCCGTGCGGGTGGGGTCCGCGCCGTCGGGGCGCGGGGCGCGCTCGGTGCGTGGGGCGAGGAGTTGGCAGCCCGGCGGCTGACCGAGGCCGGAATGACGGTGCTGGACCGCAACTGGCGGGGCGGCCGGACGGGCGAGATCGACATCGTCGCCCGGGACGGCGACGCGGTGGTGGTCTGCGAGGTGAAGACCCGCCGGGCCCCGGTGGACGGACAGGCCGCCTTCGAGCACCCCATGGCCGCGGTGACGCCCGCGAAGGCCGCCCGGCTGCGCGGCCTGGCCGAACGCTGGGTGCAGGAACACGGCGGCGCTCCGCCGGGCGGGGTCCGCATCGACCTGGTCGGCGTGCTGCTTCCGCGCCGCGGCGCCCCCCGGGTGGAGCACGTGCGGGGGGTGGCCTGAGATGGGCTTCGCGCGTACCTGCTCGGTCGCCCTCGTCGGCGCCGAGGGCGTGGTCGTCGAGGTGCAGGCCGACCTGGAGCCCGGCGTCGCCGCGTTCACCCTGGTCGGGCTGCCGGACAAGAGCCTGACCGAGAGCCGTGACCGGGTGCGGGCCGCGGTGGTCAACTCCGGGGCGCCGTGGCCGCAGAAGAAGCTCACCGTGGGCCTGAGCCCGGCGTCGGTGCCCAAGGCGGGCAGCGGCTTCGACCTGGCCGTGGCGTGCGCGGTCCTCGGAGCGGCCGAGGTGATCGACCCGCAGGTGCTGGCCGAGCTGGTGATGATCGGCGAGCTGGGGCTCGACGGGCGGGTCAGACCCGTTCGGGGCGTCCTGCCGGTGGTGCTCGCCGCCGCCGAGGCCGGGTACCAGCAGGTCGTGGTGCCCGAATGCGCGGCACCCGAGGCGTCCCTGGTACCCGGGGTGTCCGTGCTGGGCGTCCGCAGTCTGCGGCAGTTGATCGCGGTGCTGACCGACTCGCCGGTGCCCGAGGAGGAGCCGCTCGCGGTGGGCCGGCCCGACCCGATGCTGGCCGGGCTGCGGCTGCCGGGCGCCGCGGCGGCCGTGGGAGTGCCCGGCGGCGGCTTCGCGGACCAGGGCCACGACCTGGCCGACGTGGCCGGCGGGCTGCGGGCCCGGGCAGCCCTGGAAGTGGCCGCCGCCGGAGGACACCACCTGTTCCTCTCCGGGCCCCCGGGCACCGGCAAGACCATGCTGGCCGAACGCCTGCCCACGCTGCTGCCGCCGCTGGACCGGCAGGAGTCCTTGGAGGTCACCGCCGTCCACTCGGTGGCCGGACTGCTGCCGCCGGGGCGGCCGCTGATCGACCGGCCGCCCTACTGCGCCCCGCACCACTCGGCCACCATGCAGGCCCTGGTCGGAGGCGGCAAGGGCACGGCCCGGCCCGGCGCCGTCTCGCTGGCCCACCGTGGTGTCCTCTTCCTGGACGAGGCGCCCGAATTCAGCCGGACGGCGCTGGACGCGCTGCGGCAGCCGTTGGAGTCCGGGCACGTGGTGATCGCGCGGAGCGAGGGCGTGGTGCGCTTTCCGGCGAAGTGCCTGATGGTGCTGGCCGCCAATCCGTGCCCGTGCGGCCGGTTTTCGCGCACCGACGAGGCGTGCGAATGCCCGCCGCACGCCGTGCGGCGCTACCAGGCGCGGCTCTCCGGGCCGCTGCTGGACCGGGTCGACCTGCGGGTGGAGGTCGGGCCGGTGAAACGCTCCGAGCTGACCGCGCGCGGCCGGGGCGGAGAGGCCTCGGCGACCGTCGCCGCCCGTGTCCGGGCCGCCCGGGAGCGCACGGCGGCCCGGCTGGCCGGCACGCCGTGGCGGACCAACGGCGAGGTGCCGGGCCGCGAGCTGCGCGGCCGATGGCGGGCCGCCCCGGGCGCCGTCGACCGTGCCGAACGCCTCCTGGAACGCGGCACGCTCACCGCGCGGGGACTGGACCGGGTGCTCCGGGTGGCCTGGACGGTGGCGGACCTGGTCGGCCACGACCGCCCCGACGCCCAGGACGTCGCTTTCGCCCTCGAACTGCGCACCGGCTTCCCGCTGGGGGCGGCCACGACGATTGGGGAGCTGGTGTGAACGGAGAGGCGGCGCGGGCGGAGTCCGGCGCGGGAGAGCAGCTCGACCTGGCGGGGGCGGCGGAGGAAGCGGGGGCGGGAGCAGCAATCGCGGCCGCGCCGGAAGGCGGAGTGGCAGCCGCGGCGGAGGCGGGGGCGGAGGCCGCAGCCGCAGCCGCAGCCGCAGCCGGAGCCGGGGCCGCAGTCGCAACCGGGGTCGGGTCCGCAGGCGCAGTCGGAGCCGCAGCCGGGGCCGGTGCGGCCGGTGAAGCCGCTGTTCGGGAGGCGCCGGCCCCGGCACCGGTGGAAGGGCCGCCGGGGCCCGAGGAGCGGTGGGCGCGTACCTGGCTCACCCGGGTGCTGGAGCCGGGGGACGAGACGGGCGGCCGGTGGGTGCGAGAGATGGGCCCGGTCGGCGTGGTCCGGCGGCTGCGGGACCCGGACCGGCCGCTCCCCGGGGCGGGCGCCAGGCGCTGGGCGGGGTTGTGCGCGCGGGCCGCGGCCGCCGACCCGGCGCGGGACCTGGCCGCCGCGGCGGACGCCGGAGCGCGGTTCGTGGTGCCCGGCGACGCCGAGTGGCCCACCCAGCTCGACGACCTGGGTGACGCCCGGCCGCTGGGCCTGTGGATCCGCGGTCGCCCCGGCCTGCGGATGTGGGCGCTGCGGTCGGTGGCCGTGGTCGGCGCGCGGGCCTGCACCGAGTACGGAGCCCATGTCTCGGCCGCCCTGTCCGCCGAGCTCGCCGAGCGGGGCTGGGTGGTGGTCTCCGGCGGGGCGTACGGGATCGACGGGGCAGCGCACCGGGGTGCGCTGGGGGCGGGCGGGGCCACGGTCGCCGTGCTGGCGTGCGGGGTCGACCGGCCCTACCCGCGCGGACACGCCCGGCTGATCGGCAGGATCGCGGAACAGGGCCTGGTGGTCGGCGAGTTGCCTCCCGGCGACCACCCCACGCCGTCCCGCTTCGTGCTCCGCAACCGGGTGATCGCCGCGCTGACCCGCGGCACGGTCGTCGTCGAGGCCGCCAGGCGCAGCGGGTCCCTGGCCACGGCGAGGGCCGCCCGCCGGCTCGGACGCTTCGTGATGGGCGTCCCCGGGCCGGTCACCAGTGGGCTGTCCACCGGGGTCCACCAACTGCTCAGGGAGGAGGCGGTGCTGGTCACCGACGCCGCGGAGATCGTCGAGCTGGTGGGGGCGATGGGAGAGCTGAAAGAGGTTCCGCAGGGCCCGCTGCTGCCGAGGGACCTGCTCGGGGCCGGCGCCCGCCGGGTGCTGGACGCGCTGCCGGCCCGCGGAGTCGTCCACGTCGCGGAGATCGCGCGGGAGGCGGCGACCACGCAGGACGACGCGGTCGCCCGGCTCTACGAACTGCGCTCCCTCGGCCATGTCGAACGACACGGCGACGGATGGCAGTTGACGCGTCATGCGGTGATATCGGCACGGGCCGGCGCGGGGCCGCCGTGAAAGTCCGCTCGGCCGTCCGGGTGGTCCCGACGCCCTTGTGTAGACCCGGAGTTGGGCCTTCCGGGTGGTCACTCGGGGTGACGACCGTGGCTCGGGTCCACGGCCGGGCGGACGACGGAGGAACGTATCTGCGGATGCGTGCCGATTCGTCCTTCACGGACTGCGATGCTCCAGTCGCGCTACGCTCACGAGGATCCCCGGCGCTCCGGTTGCGCCGGAGCGCGAGACCGGTACCACGGCAGAACGGCACAAGGCGACGAATGCCCCAGCACACCTCCGGGCCCGACCGGGCGGCGGCGGTCACCCCCGCGGCCCGGGGCAGCGTGCGGCCTCCCGCTCCCTCGACCGTCGACGAGCTGTGGCGGACCTACAAGGCGACCGGGGACGAGCGGCTGCGGGAACAGCTCATCCTGCACTACTCGCCCCTGGTCAAGTACGTCGCCGGCCGGGTGAGCGTGGGGCTGCCGTCCAACGTCGAGCAGGCCGACTTCGTCTCCTCGGGCGTCTTCGGGCTGATCGACGCCATCGAGAAGTTCGACATCGAACGCGAGATCAAGTTCGAGACCTACGCGATCACCCGGATCCGCGGGGCGATGATCGACGAGTTGCGCGCGCTGGACTGGATCCCGCGCTCCGTGCGGCAGAAGGCGCGCAACGTCGAGCGCGCCTACGCCACCCTGGAGGCGCGGCTGAGACGGACCCCGACCGAGGCCGAGGTGGCCGAGGAGATGGGCGTCACCGTCGAGGAACTCCACGCCGTCTTCAGCCAGCTGTCGCTGGCCAACGTGGTCGCCCTGGAGGAGGTGCTGCACGGGGGCGGTGAGGGCGGAGGCCGGATGAGCCTGATGGAGACCCTGGAGGACACCGCCGCCGACGACCCCGTCGAGGTGGCCGAGGACCGCGAGCTGCGGCGGCTGCTGGCGCGGGCCATCAACATGCTGCCGGACCGGGAAAAGACGGTGGTCACGCTCTACTACTTCGAGGGCCTGACCCTCGCCGAGATCGGCAACGTGCTCGGGGTGACGGAGAGCCGGGTCAGTCAGATCCACACCAAGTCGGTGCTGCAGCTGCGAGCCAAACTGGCCAGTTTCGGGCGCTGACAACCGGGGCGGCAGGCGGAGGTACGTTTCCGCGTGTCCCTCCGTAGAGTGGTGATGTGCCAAGGATTCGAGCGGCCTCCGTGGCCGAGCACCGGTCGATGCAGCGAGCCGCACTGCTGGACGCTGCGCGGTCCCTGCTGTCCGAGGGCGGTACGGAGGCGCTGACCTTCCCCGCACTCGCCGAACGCACAGGGCTCGCGCGCTCGTCCGTGTACGAGTACTTCCGCTCGCGCGCGGCCGTGGTCGAGGAACTCTGCGCCGTCGACTTCCCGGTCTGGGCCGCCGAGGTCGAGGCGGCGATGGCGGCCGCCGACGGGCCGGCCGCGAAGGTCGAGGCGTACGTGCGGCGGCAGCTGGCGCTGGTGGGGGACCGGCGCCACCGTGCGGTCGTGGCCATCTCCGCGGGCGAGCTGGACCAGGGGGCGCGGGAGAAGATCCGCGCCGCGCACGGGGAACTGGTCACGATGCTCGGCAACGCGTTGCGCGAGCTGGGGCACGAGCGGCCGGGGCTGGCGGCGATGCTGCTGCAGGGCGTGGTCGACGGGGCGGTCCGGCGGCTCGAGCTCGGCGCCGCCGAGGACCCCGCCGAGATCACCGACGCCGCGGTCCGCATGGCCCTCCACGGTGTGCTCGGGACCACCCCCGACCGCGACGCCTGACATCCGCGGCCGACCCCCGCGGCCGACCACGACGCCTTACCCCCGCGACCGCACCGCCCCATGCGTCACCGGGGACCAGGGGGCCCTGACCTGCGGCAAGGGCCGCAAGGCGGGACCGTCACGGCCAGGCCTGCGGCAGCGGCAGGCCCGGAGGGACCGGCAGGAGGCGGGGCGGGGACGGGGCGAGGAGCCACGGTGGGAGCAGCGTGAGGGGGTCGAGATAGGTCGCGCCCCGGCGCAGACCCCAGTGGAGACAGGCGACCGGGCCGCAGTGGGCGTCGGCGAGCAGGGAGCCCAGGGCCGCCCCGGCGGACACCGCGTCGCCCTTGCGGACCACGGGGTCCAGTGACTGGAACGTGGTCCGCAACGGCGGCTCCCCCGTGCCGGAGAGCTCCACCGAGACCACCCCACGGCCCGCGACCCGCCCCGCGAACGACACCCGCCCCGCGGCGACGGACCGTACCTCCGTCCCCACGGCGGCGGCCAGATCCACCCCCCGGTGACCGGGGCCGTACACCGAGGCCGGCGGCTCCCACCCCCGCAGCACCGTCGGCCGCACCCCCGTGGGCCACCCCCGCGCGATCCGCGGCACCTCCGCCGGCGCCGTGGCACCGGGCACCGGTTCCGCGGCGGACGGCGAGGCGCCCGGGCGATGGGCCCCGGCACCAGGGGCGCCGGGCCCAGGGGTACCAGCCCCAAGGCCGCCGGGCCCAGGGGCACCAGCCCCAAGGCCGCCGGGCCCAGGGGCGGCGGCCGCCCCCAGCAGCGCCCCGGCCAGCGCGAACAGCGTCCAGCCGGTCGCCCGCCCGGTGCGGGCGGTGGCCCGTCCGGCGGCCCGTCCGGCAGGCCGTCCGGCGGGCCGTGCGCCAGGCCGTGCGGTGGCCCCGGTGGCCCCTCCGGTCGTGCCCCGCGCACCGGCCCGAAGGGCCCGCGCGCTCTTCCGCGCAAGGGGGCGGCCGGTCGTGTTCCGTCGGTTCTCTCGCATGCCCGAACCGTGCCGAATCCGGGCGGAAGGCGCGCGGGCCTGTGGACTACTCGCCGGTTGTGGACGGCGGCGTCACTCGGGGCCCCGGCGGTCCCGTACACTTTCTGAGGCGATCCGGGTCACCGGGTCGACTTCGCACGCCTCGATGAGGACCCCGGCGCGAGCCGGCGGTCCGGGTCGGCGCCCCTCGGTCCTTCATGGCTGGGCGTCGTACGCGGGCGTCAGGCGCGGGAACCGTCCGGTACCCGCGGCACAACCGAGAACCTCAAGGAGAACGGCCATGGCCGTCGTCACGATGCGGGAGCTGCTGGAGAGCGGCGTCCACTTCGGTCACCAGACCCGTCGCTGGAACCCGAAGATGAAGCGCTTCATCTTCACCGAGCGCAACGGCATCTACATCATCGACCTGCTCCAGTCGCTGTCGTACATCGACCGCGCCTACGAGTTCGTCAAGGAGACCGTCGCCCACGGCGGCACGGTCATGTTCGTCGGCACGAAGAAGCAGGCGCAGGAGGCCATCGCCGAGCAGGCCACCCGCGTTGGCATGCCCTACGTCAACCAGCGCTGGCTGGGCGGCATGCTCACCAACTTCTCGACCGTCTACAAGCGTCTGCAGCGCCTCAAGGAGCTCGAGCAGATCGACTTCGAGGACGTCGCCGCGTCCGGTCTGACCAAGAAGGAGCTCCTGGTCCTCTCCCGCGAGAAGGCCAAGCTGGAGAAGACCCTCGGCGGTATCCGCGAGATGCAGAAGGTGCCCAGCGCCGTCTGGATCGTGGACACCAAGAAGGAGCACATCGCGGTCGGCGAGGCCCGGAAGCTCAACATCCCGGTCGTCGCCATCCTCGACACCAACTGCGACCCCGACGAGGTCGACTACAAGATCCCGGGCAACGACGACGCGATCCGCTCCGTCACCCTGCTCACCCGCGTGATCGCCGACGCCGTGGCGGAGGGCCTGATGGCCCGCTCCGGCAGCGCCGAGAGCAAGGGCGAGAAGGCCGCCGGCGAGCCGCTCGCCGAGTGGGAGCGCGACCTGCTCGAGGGCGACAAGAAGACCGACGCCGAGGCCGAGAAGCCGGCCGAGGCCCCCGCCGCCGAGGCCCCCGCGGCCGAGGAGGCGCCCGCCGCCGAGGCCGAGAAGCCCGCCGAGGGCGAGCAGGCCTGACGCCCGGTCCCCGGACCGCGAGGTCCGGGGCGGCGATGCCCGTACGGCTGATCGTGTGACCACACGGCGGGCGGCGCCCACCGCGCCGCCCGCCGTGCCGGTCGTCGCAGACCGGCGGTACGGGCCCGTAGATCTTCAATTCGCACTCCGAGCACTCCGAGAAGAGAAGCACAGACATGGCGAACTACACCGCCGCCGACGTCAAGAAGCTCCGCGAGCTCACCGGCGCCGGCATGATGGACTGCAAGAAGGCCCTGGACGAGGCCAACGGCGACGTCGACGCGGCTGTCGAGGCGCTCCGCATCAAGGGTCAGAAGGGCGTCGCCAAGCGCGAGGGCCGTTCCGCCGAGAACGGCGCCGTCGTCGAGATCATCGCCGACGACAACTCCGCCGGCGTCATCGTCGAGCTGAAGTGCGAGACGGACTTCGTCGCCAAGGGCGAGAAGTTCCAGGCCGTGGCCAACGCCATCGCCGAGCACGTCGTGAAGACCTCCCCGGCCGACATCGACGCCCTGCTCGCCTCCGAGATCGAGGCCGGCAAGACCGTCCAGGCGTTCGTGGACGAGGCCAACGCGAACCTGGGCGAGAAGATCGTCCTGGACCGCTTCGCCCAGTTCAAGGACGGCTACGTCCTGGCGTACATGCACCGCACCATGCCGGACCTGCCCCCGCAGATCGGTGTCCTCGTCGAGCTCGACAAGGAGAACGCCGAGGTCGCGAAGGGCATCGCCCAGCACATCGCCGCGTTCGCGCCGCAGTGGCTCTCCAAGGAGGACGTCCCGGCCGACGTCGTCGAGAAGGAGCGTCGCATCGCCGAGGAGACCACCCGCGCCGAGGGCAAGCCCGAGGCCGCGATCGCCAAGATCGTCGAGGGTCGGGTCAACGGCTTCTTCAAGGACGCCACCCTGCTGGGCCAGCCGTACGCGCTGGACAACAAGAAGTCCGTCCAGAAGGTTCTGGACGAGGCCGGTGTCACCCTGAAGCGCTTCGCGCGCATCAAGGTCGGCATCTGAGTCAGTACCGTGATCGGCGCGATCGACCGCTAAGGTCGGAAGCAGTCGTCCGGGTACGCCGCCGCGCACTCGCGCGCGGCGGGCGACAACAGATCTGACGAGGGAGGCCATTGCCGCATGGGATGCGAACGACACCCCACCGGCAATGGCCTTCTTCGTGTGTGTGCACTGCAAACGAAGTGAGACTCCCCATGACCACGAAGGCCGAGAAGAGCGACGACGGCAAAGTACGCGGCCGGTATCTGCTGAAGCTGTCCGGCGAGGCGTTCGCCGGCGGCGGCGGACTCGGCGTCGACCCGGACGTGGTGCATGCCATCGCGCGCGAGATCGCCGCCGTGGTCCGTGACGGAGCGGAGATCGCCGTCGTCATCGGCGGCGGCAACTTCTTCCGCGGCGCGGAACTGCAGCAGCGCGGCATGGACCGCGCCCGCTCCGACTACATGGGCATGCTCGGCACGGTGATGAACTGCCTCGCCCTCCAGGACTTCCTGGAGAAGGAGGGCATCGACTCGCGCGTGCAGACCGCCATCACCATGGGCCAGGTCGCCGAGCCCTACATCCCGCTGCGGGCCGTGCGCCACCTGGAGAAGGGCCGCGTGGTCATCTTCGGCGCCGGTATGGGCATGCCGTACTTCTCCACCGACACCACCGCCGCCCAGCGCGCCCTGGAGATCGACGCCGAGGCCCTGCTGATGGGCAAGAACGGCGTCGACGGGGTCTACGACTCCGACCCCCGCACCAACCCGACCGCGGTCAAGTTCGACTCGCTGGGCTACGGCGAGGTCATCACCCGCGACCTCAAGGTCGCCGACATGACCGCCATCACGCTCTGCCGCGACAACGACCTGCCGATCCTCGTCTTCGAACTCCTGGCGGAGGGCAATATCGCCAGGGCCGTCAAGGGTGAGAAGATCGGCACGCTCGTGGGCGACCCGGGCCGCCGGGACTGACCGGCGAACCAGCTCACCCGGCCTGCGCCGGGTGGGCGACCCGTGCCCCGGCCGGGCGACGACCTGGCCGGGGGATGGACAATGTCCTGCCGGTCCGGAACCGTGCAGGAAGAAGACGCGACGCAACCGCCCGCCGGCGCAGGACAGGATCGGCGGACGGGCCTACTTCAAGACACGCAGGAGCAAGTGGTGATCGAAGAGACCCTCCTCGAGGCCGAGGAGAAGATGGAGAAGGCCGTCGTGGTCGCCAAGGAGGACTTCGCCGCGATCCGCACCGGCCGTGCGCACCCGGCGATGTTCAACAAGATCGTGGCCGACTACTACGGCGCGCTGACGCCGATCAACCAGCTGGCCTCGTTCTCCGTGCCGGAGCCGCGCATGGCCGTGGTGACCCCGTTCGACAAGAGCGCTCTGCGCAACATCGAGCAGGCGATCCGCGACTCCGACCTGGGCGTCAACCCGAGCAACGACGGCAACATCATCCGCGTGACGTTCCCCGAGCTCACCGAGGAGCGCCGTCGCGACTACATCAAGGTCGCCAAGACCAAGGGTGAGGACGCCAAGGTCTCGATCCGTTCGGTGCGTCGCAAGGCCAAGGACGCCATCGACAAGCTGGTGAAGGACGGCGAGGTCGGCGAGGACGAGGGCCGCCGCGCCGAGAAGGAGCTGGACGACACCACCGCCAAGTACGTCGCCCAGGTCGACGAGCTGCTCAAGCACAAGGAAGCGGAGCTGCTCGAAGTCTGATGAACGACTCTTCCTGGGGGGCGCCGCCGCAGGCAGGACACGGGTGGCCGTCCGAGCACGAGCAGAGGTATGGAACGCCCGGCGGCCCCGTCCAGGGAGCTGTTCCGACGGGTCCGGCGTACGATGCGCATGCGGCACACGCGCCGCGTGAGGCGTACGCGGCGCCGGTGGCGCAGGACGCCCGTGCGGTCCCCGGGCCGCACGGCGCCTACGGGCAGCCGTACGGCGCGTCCGCCCAGGGGGGCGTCGTGTCCGCTCCGCACGCGCCGGCGGGGCATGTGCCCGTGCAGCCCGGGGCATTCGTGCCCCAGGGCGACGCCGTTCAGCACACCCGCCCCATGCCCGTCGTCAGCGAGAAGCCGCAGGAGCCCATGTCCGACGCCTCCCAGCCGCCCCCGGCCGCCCCGCACGGGCCCGAGGAACCGCGGCAGCGGAAGAAGAAGAGCGCGGGACGCGACCTCGGCGCGGCGATAGGGGTCGGCGTCGGGCTGGGCGTGGTGGTCCTGGTCGCGCTCTTCGTGGTGAAGGCCGTGTTCGTCGGCGTCGTGGTGGCGGCCGTGGGCGTCGGCCTGTGGGAGCTGACCTCGCGCCTGTCGGAACGCAAGGGGATCAAGGCGCCGCTGGTGCCGCTGGTCGTCGGCGGCGGGGCGATGGTGGTCGCCGGTTACGCGGCCGGGACCCAGGGCGCCTGGCTGGCCACGGCCTTCACCGCACTCGCGGTGCTGGTGTGGCGGATGGCCTCGCCGCCGCAGAACTACCTGCGGGACGTCACGGCCGGCCTGTTCGCCACGTTCTACGTGCCGTTCCTGGCGACGTTCGTCTCCCTGATGCTGACCGCGGACGACGGCCCGCAGCGGGTGCTGACGTTCATCCTGCTGACGATCGTCAGCGACACCGGCGCCTACGCCGTGGGCTGGCGGTTCGGCACCCACAAGCTGGCGCCGCGGATCAGCCCCGGCAAGACCCGCGAGGGCCTGCTGGGCGCCATGGGCTTCTCCATGGCCGCCGGCGTGCTGTGCATGACGCTGCTGCTGGACGGCGGCGCCTGGTGGCAGGGCCTGCTGCTGGGTCTGGCCGTCGCGGTCAGCGCGACGCTGGGCGACCTCGGCGAGTCGATGATCAAGCGGGACCTCGGCATCAAGGACATGGGCGCGCTGCTGCCGGGCCACGGCGGCATCATGGACCGCCTGGACTCCCTGCTCCCCACCGCCCCGGTGGTGTGGCTGCTGCTGGAGATCTTCGTCGGCAGCTGACCCCCCGGCGGAAGACCCGCGCCCCACCCCTCTCGAACGTATGATCGCGATGATCGTGCACGCTTTCGGGAGGGGTGGACGCGTATGTGGGGGCGGCGCAAGGAGGGTCTCCGGACCGTTCAGGCGATGGTCGACGAGCTGGGCGAGGAGCGGCGGAACGTCGACGGCCTGCTGGACAGGCTGGACGACGAGGTCGAACGGGTCGAAGGGCTGCTCGGCCGCGGTGACGGGATCCCCCGCGGCACCGTCGAGACCCTCCTCGACGAGGCGAAGCGCACCTTCGACCGCGCCGAGGACGAGGGCAGGCGCCGGCACCGGACGTTCCAGGACATGGCCCGCGCCGCGTCCGCCGACCGGCGGGTGGACGGGCGGGAGATGGCGGCCCTGCAGGGCGAGTTCGACGAGGGGATGGCCGCGCTGCGCGAACTCCTCGGGGAGGCGGAGGCGCTGCTGGCCTCCCTCCAGGGGCTGCGGGGGAAGCTGGAGGACCTGCCGGAGAAGCTGCGCCCGGTGCGTGGGCGAATTCACGCGGCGCTGGATGCGGCCCGCCGGGACCTCGAAGCCCTGCGGCGCGGGGGCGCGAGCGGGTTCCGTCACGAGGCGGAGCTGACCCGCCTCACCGAGCGCCTGACCGCGCTCGAGCAGGGCGGATACCACCCGACGCCGGAGCGCGGGGCCACCCGGCACTTCGCGGACATCGAGGCGGAGGTCGCCGCCCTCCGCGACGCGATGGCGGCCCCGGGCCACTGACCGGGCCCCGGGGCCGTCGTACGGCTCCGGGGGCACCGCCGCGGATCTGCGACACTGGTACAGCCATGCCTAAGCCCGGAGAACTCACTTTCGTCGCCCCGCGCGGAGCCAAGAAGCCGCCGCGGCACCT
Organism: Streptomyces sp. NPDC047130; assembly: GCF_040643475.1. Lineage (NCBI taxonomy): Bacteria > Bacillati > Actinomycetota > Actinomycetes > Kitasatosporales > Streptomycetaceae > Streptomyces > Streptomyces sp. NPDC047130. Next base: position 42,352 of record NZ_JBEYUK010000018.1, read on the forward strand.
CGCCGACCTCACGCCCGCCGAGCGCAAGGAAGCGGTGGCCGCGGTCGGCGAGAAGCCGTTCCGCGCCAAGCAGCTCTCGACGCACTACTTCGCGCGGTACGCGCACGACCCGGAGCAGTGGACGGACATCCCCGCCGCCTCGCGGGACAAGCTGCGGGAGGCGCTGCTCCCGGAGCTGATGACCCCGCTGCGGCACCTGTCCACGGACGAGGGCGCCACCCGCAAGACGCTCTGGAAGATGTTCGACGGCACGCTCGTCGAGTCGGTGCTGATGCGCTACCCGGACCGGGTGACGATGTGCATCAGCTCGCAGGCCGGGTGCGGCATGAACTGCCCGTTCTGCGCCACCGGCCAGGCCGGACTGGACCGGAACCTGTCGACGGCGGAGATCGTGCACCAGATCGTCGACGGCATGCGCGCGCTGCGCGACGGGGAGATCCCCGGCGGCCCGGCGCGGCTCAGCAACATCGTGTTCATGGGCATGGGCGAGCCGCTCGCCAACTACAACCGGGTGGTCGGCGCCATCCGCCGGCTCACCGACCCGGAGCCCGACGGCCTCGGCCTGTCGCAGCGCGGCATCACCGTGTCCACGGTCGGCCTGGTGCCCGCCATCAACCGGTTCGCCGACGAGGGCTTCAAGTGCCGCCTGGCGATCTCGCTGCACGCCCCCGACGACGAGCTGCGCGACACGCTGGTCCCGGTGAACACGCGCTGGAAGGTGCGGGAGGTGCTGGACGCAGGCTGGGAGTACGCCGCGAGGTCCGGGCGCCGGCTGTCCATCGAGTACGCGCTGATCCGCGACATCAACGACCAGGCCTGGCGCGGCGACCGGCTGGGCCGCCTGCTCAAGGGCCGGCCCGCGCACGTCAACCTGATCCCGCTGAACCCGACGCCGGGCTCCAAATGGACCGCCTCGCGGCCCGAGGACGAGAAGGCGTTCGTCGAGGCGATCGCCGCGCACGGCGTGCCGGTCACGGTGCGTGACACGCGCGGTCAGGAGATCGACGGGGCCTGTGGTCAGCTCGCCGCCACCGAGCGGTAATCTGGCCACACCACACATCCGAATAGCGATTATCCGACAGGGGAGCGCCACAGCGCTGAGAGTGCGGTACCGACCGCAGACCCTCTGAACCTCGCCCAGGTCATTCTGGGTAGGGAGTTCGGGCACCTCGAGCTGTTGCGCCCTGCCCGGGAACGGTCCGCCGTTCCCGGGCAGGGCCGCGTCTCTTCCTGGTCACCCAGGAGGAAAACCGTGTACATGCGCAGGAAGTCCGCCGCCGCGACGGCGGCCGTTCTCGTCCTCGCCCTCGCCGCGTGCGGCGGCTCCGGCGGCTCCGGGGACGACGTGCAGGAGTCCGGCGGGAAGACCGTGACCCTGATCAGCCACGACTCGTGGGCCGCCTCCAAGGAGGTGATCGCCGAGTTCGAGAAGACCTCCGGGTACAAGCTCAAGGTCCTGGAGGACGGCGACGCCGGGCAGGCCCTCAACAAGGCCGTGCTCACCAAGGACCACCCGCAGGGCGACGTCCTCTTCGGCGTGGACAACACGCTGCTCTCCCGCGCCCTCGACAACCAGCTCTTCGACCCGTACGAGGCCGAGGAGGCGGCGCGGATCGGCGAGGGGTTCCGGGTCGAGGGCGACGCGGCCACGCCGGTCACCACCGGCGACGTCTGCGTGAACTACGACAAGGCGTACTTCGAGAAGGAGGGCCTCGAGCCGCCGAACAGCTTCGACGACCTGGTCGAGCCCGCGTACAGGAACCTGCTGGTCACCGAGAACGCCGGCACGTCCTCCCCAGGCCTGGGCTTCCTACTGGGCACCGCCGCCGAGTACGGGGACGACGGCTGGCAGGACTACTGGAAGAAGCTCCGGGCCAACGGCGTGAAGGTGGTCAGCGGCTGGGAGCAGGCGTACAACGAGGAGTTCTCCGGCTCCGCCGGCGGCAAGCAGGCGGGCGGCGACCGGCCGCTGGTCGTCTCCTACGCGTCCTCCCCGCCGGTGGAGGTGATCTACGCCGACCCGCAGCCCGAGGAGGCGCCGACCGGCGTGGCCACCGGGACCTGCTTCCGCCAGATCGAGTACGCGGGCCTGCTGAAGAACGCCGCGAACCCCGAGGGCGGCAAGGCGCTGCTGGACTTCCTGGTCTCCAAGACCTTCCAGGAGGACCTGCCGCTCAACATGTTCGTCAACCCGGTCCGGTCCGACGCCGCGCTGCCGGAGGCGTTCACCGAGCACGGCGCCGTCGCCGAGGACCCGAGGACCCTGGCGCCCGAGAAGATCGCCGCCAACCGTGACGAGTGGATCGACCGGTGGACCTCCCTCGTCGTGCGGTGACCAGCACCGGCACCAGCACCGGCACCGGCACCCGGCTGCGGAGCGGCGCGGCGCGGCTCGGCCTGATGGCCGTGCCCGTCGCGTTCTTCGCGGTCTTCTTCGCCCACCCCGTCGTCGCCATCGTCCTGCGCGGACTGCGTGGCGAGGACGGGGCGTGGCGGATCGGGGAGGCCGCGGGGGTGCTGGGGCGGCCGGAGGTCCGCGAGGTCCTCTGGTTCACGCTCTGGCAGGCGCTGGCCTCCACGGCGCTCACCCTGGTGATCGCGCTGCCCGCCGCCTACGTGTTCGCCCGGCTGCGCTTCCCCGGACGGGAGCTGCTGCGGGCGGTCGTCACCGTGCCGTTCGTGCTGCCGACGGTGGTGGCCGGCACCGCCTTCCTCGCCGTGATCGGGCGCGGCGGGCTCACCGACACCTGGTGGGGCCTCCGGCTGGACGGCACGGTGTGGGCGATCCTGCTCGCCCACGTCTTCGTGAACTTCGCGGTGGTGGTCCGCACCGTCGGCGGGCTGTGGGCCCAGCTGGACCCGGGGCAGGAGGAGGCCGCCCGGATGCTCGGGGCCTCCCGGTTCACGGCCTGGCGCACGGTGACCCTGCCGGCCCTCGGGCCCGCGGTGGCCGCCGCCGCAGTGATGATCTTCCTCTTCACCTTCACCTCCTTCGGCATCGTGCAGGTCCTCGGCGGGCCCGGCGTCTCCACGCTGGAGACGGAGATCTACCGCAGGACCGCCGACCTGCTGGACCTGTCCACGGCCGCGGTGCTCAGCCTGGTCCAGTTCGCCGCGGTGGGCGGCGTGCTCGCCGTGCACGCCTGGACGGTGCGCCGGCGGGAGGCCGCGCTGCGGCTCGTCGACCCCGCCACCACCGCCCGCCCGCCCCGCGGGGCCGGGCAGCGGCTGCTGCTCGCCGGGGTGCTGCTGGTGACCGCGGTGCTGATCGTGCTGCCGCCGGCGGTGCTGGTGCAGCGGTCCCTGGCGGCCGGGTCCGGCTACTACCGGGCGCTGACCGAGTCCGACGGCGGTGCGTTCCTGGTCCCGCCGATCGAGGCCGTGGCGAACTCGCTGGAGTACGCGGTGGCGGCCACCGCGATCGCGGTGCTGATCGGCTCCCTCGCGGCCGCCGCCCTCGCCCGGCGGGACGCGGGACGGTGGATGCGCGGCTTCGACGCGCTGCTCATGCTGCCGCTGGGCGTCTCCGCGGTCACCGTCGGCTTCGGCTTCCTGATCGCCCTCGACGAACCGCCGCTGGACCTGCGCGCCACCTGGATCCTGGTCCCGCTGGCGCAGGCACTGGTCGGCGTGCCGTTCGTGGTGCGGACCATGCTGCCCGTGCTGCGCGCGGTCGACCACCGGCTGCGGGAGGCCGCCGCCGTGCTGGGTGCCTCGCCGTGGCGGGTGTGGCGCGAGGTGGACCTTCCCCTGGTGCGGCGGGCGCTGCTGATCGCCGCCGGGTTCGCCTTCGCGGTGTCCCTCGGCGAGTTCGGGGCGACGGTGTTCATCGCGCGGCCCGACAACCCGACCCTGCCGGTGGCCGTCGCCAAGCTGGTCGGCCGGCCCGGCGACCTCAACTACGGCCAGGCCATGGCCCTTTCGGTGATCTTGATGGTGGTGTGCGCGGCGGCCCTGCTCGCCCTGGAGCGGCTGCGCGGCGACCGGACGGGAGAGTTCTGACGATGCTGCTCACCCTGGAGGGCGCCACCGTCCGGTTCGGCGGCCGGGCCGCCCTGGACGCGGTGGACCTGGCGGTCGCCGAGCACGAGATCGTCTGCGTGCTGGGCCCCAGCGGCAGCGGGAAGTCCACCCTGCTGCGGGCCGTCGCCGGCCTGCAGCCGGTGGACGCCGGACGGGTGCTGCTGGAGGGCCGGGACCAGGCACGGGTGCCCGCGCACCGGCGCGGCGTGGGCCTGATGTTCCAGGACCACCAGCTCTTCCCGCAGCGCGACGTGGCCGGCAACGTCGCCTTCGGGCTGCGGATGCACGGCGCGGGACGCGCGGAACAGGCCGAGCGGGTGGGGGAGTTGCTGGAGCTGGTCGGCATGCCCGGCGCCGGGCGGCGGGCCGTCGCCACGCTGTCCGGCGGCGAGCAGCAGCGGGTCGCGCTGGCCCGCGCGCTGGCCCCCCGTCCCCGGCTCCTGATGCTCGACGAGCCGCTGGGCCAGCTCGACCGCACCCTGCGCGAGCGGCTGGTCGTCGAACTCCGCGAGCTCTTCGGCCGGCTGGGGACCACGGTGCTGGCCGTCACGCACGACCAGGGGGAGGCGTTCGCGCTGGCCGACCGGGTGGTGGTGATGCGGGACGGGCGGGTCGCGCAGTCCGGCACGCCGCTGGAGGTCTGGCAGCGGCCCGTGGACGCGTTCGTGGCGAGGTTCCTCGGCTTCGAGAACGTCGCCGGGGCGAGGGTCACCGGCACGGTCGCGGACACCCCGTGGGGCAAGGTGCCGGTTCCGGAGGGCTCCGGCCAGGGCGAACGCACGGTGCTGATCCGGCCGTCGGGCGTCCGGGCGGCGCCGGTGACCGGGGGCGGGCCCGCCTGCACGGTCACCGCCCGCACCTTCCAGGGCGCCCAGGTCTCCCTGCGGCTGCGCCCCGGCGACGGCGCGCCCGAACTGGAGGCCGTGTGCCCGCTGCGGGACGCGCCCGCGCCCGGGGACCGGGTCGGCGTCTCCTTCGACCCGGACGAAATCGTGGTGCTGGACCGGCCCGCGGCACCCTAGGGTGCTGGGCATGACCGCCACCGCGTACGCCCGCCGCATCGCCCATGTGGACCAGCAGGTCGAGCAGTTGAGGTCGCTGGTGACCTCCGGCGCGGACCTGGCCGCGCCGGTTCCGACCTGCCCGGACTGGACGCTGGAGGAGCTGGTGCGGCACGTGGGCGGGGCGCTGCGCTGGTCCGCCTTCCTGGTCGCCCACCGGGCCGACGCGGACGTCCCGGACGAACGGATCCCCCTCCTGCGCGGCCCCCGGGAGCAGGGCGACGCCGGTGAGCTGGGCGCGTGGCTCGACGGGTCCGGCCGGCTGCTGACCGACGCGCTGCGCGGGGCGGAGCCGGACACGCCGGTGTGGTCCTGGTTCACGGACCGCACCGCCGGCTTCTGGGCCCGCCGGGTGTGCAACGAGCTCGCCGTCCACCGTGCCGACGCGGCCCTGGCCACCGGGCGGCCCTACGAGGTGGTGCCCGAGGTGGCCGCCGACACGATCGAGGAGTGGCTCGGGATCGTCCGCTTCGCCCAGCGGAACCCCGAGGTCCAGGACATCGCCGCGCTGCGGGCCGGCGGCCGCACCCTCCACCTGCACGCCACCGACGCCCCCACCGGGCTCGACGCCGCATGGCTGATCGAGCTCGCCGACGAGGGCGTCGTGTGGAGCAGGGCGCACGCCGGGGCCGACGTGGCCCTGCGCGGGCCGCTGGCCGAGGTGATGCTCGCCCTCCACCGGCGGGCGGCCCCGGACTCCGGCTCGCTGGAGGTGCTGGGCGACCGCGCGCTGCTGGACCTCCGGCTGGAACGCACGCGGTGGAGCTGACCGCCCCGGCCCGGTCAGCCCTCGACGGCCGCCGGGTCCATCCACACGACCTCGAAGGTGTGGCCGTCGAGGTCCTCGAAGGCCCGGCCGTACATGAAGCCGAGGTCCTGCTTCTCGCGCGGCTCCGTCGCACCGAGGGAGAGCGCCCGGTCGACCAGCTCGTCGACCTTCTGACGGCTCTCGGCGCTCAGCGCGATCAGCACCTCGCTGGTCCGGGTGGAGTCGGCGATCTCCTTCTTGGTGAACTCCGCGTACTTCTCGTGCGCGAGCAGCATCACGACGATCTGTTCGGAGATCACCACCGAGCCGGTCGTCGAGTCGGAGAACTGCGGGTTGATGGTGTAGCCGAGCTCCGTGAAGAACTTCTTCGACGCGTCGATGTCACGGACGGGCAGGTTCACGAAGATCATCTGCTGGTACATGGGGGCCTTCCTCGGTAAGTGGTGCGGAGGTATCCGCTGCGGACGTAGGGAAGACCGCGCGAGGGCGCCGGACTCATCGCGAGTCCGGCGCCCTCTTGTGCGCGTTTCCGGCCGGGCGGCCGCTCGGGGTCAGCCGCCGGGGGTCAGCGAGGCCAGTTCCGCCACCAGGACGGTGAGCGGACCGAAGACGGCGAGCAGGACGCCCGCGCGCAGGGCCGCGCAGGCCCGGAGCGTGGTGGCCGGGGCGCCCACCCGGAGCAGGGCGAGCATGGTGTCGGCGCGCAGCTGCCGCACCTCGATCGCGGCCGTCACCAGGGTGGCCGCCGTGCAGCCGGCCACCAGGACCGCGCCCAGCCCTCCCAGCGGGCCGAGGACCGGTCCCCCCAGGTCGTAGCGGAGCACCAGCGCGTAGGCCAGCGCCGCGACCGCCGCGACCACGCCCAGCGGACGCCCGACGCGGGACGCCTCGGCCATCAGCACCCGGCCGGCCAGCAGGCGGACCGCGCCGGGGCGGGCGGCCTGGAGCAGCCTGCCGCACAGGTGGGTGAGGCCCGGCCCGATCAGCGCCAGCCCCAGCGCGGCCAGCGCCCATCCGGCCAGCAGGCCGGCGGGCACCAGCGACAGGTCGGGGGTGAGGGCGACACCTGCGCGGTTGGCGTAGCCCGCCACGCCGATCCCGGCGACCAGCACGGCCACTCCCCAGGGCAGCCCGTCGGGGCTTGCCGTGAGCCGCGGCGGGGCGGCCTCGGCGTCGGCGGCGGCGGTGACGGCAGGGGCGGCCGGAGGGGCGGCCGGAGCCGACGCAGGGGCCTCCATGGCCGCCGCGGGGACGTCGTCGTCCGCCGCGGGGGCGGGGGCGGGGCGGCGCGCCCCGGCGATCCGGCGGCGGGCCGCGCCGCGCAGGCCGCCCTCCTCACGGGGCCGCAGCGACAGCGCGGTCGCCGCGGAGGCGAGCAGCGGGACCAGGGCGAGCAGCGTCAGGGTGGCCGGCAACGGGAGCGGCCGGCCGGCCGCGAGGAGGGCGCCCGCGTCCCCGTCGAACGGCATCCCGGTGAGGTCGCCGCGCAGGTGCAGGAAGAACAGCAGCGCCAGCATCGAGCCGAGGGCGCAGCTCAGCGCGGTGGTGGTGACCGAGAGGACCATCATGCGGCCCGGGCCGAGCCCGATCGCCGACAGTCCCGGCCGCGGCCGGGTGCCGGGGTCGGTGCGGGCCACCGCCACCGCCAGGTGGACGGTGGCGGCCACCGGCGCGGCGCACCAGGCGAGCCGCACGGAGGCGGCGCCCGGGGCCTCCGGGTGGGCCAGGGCCTGGCCGAGCGAGGACAGCAGCAGGAATCCGGTGCCGCCGGAGGCCGCCGCGACCATCAGGCGGCGGAGCTGGACGGCGGCCCCGGAGCGGCGGCCTAGACGGAGAGCGAGCACGAGGCGCGCCCCTCCGTGCCGGCAGCCGGGGGCAGCTGCGCGTTGCTGACACGCCGTCCGTCGAGGAGGTGGACGACGCGGTCGGCCAGGGCGGCGGCCTCGAGGTCGCCGGTGGCCAGCACCACGGTGATGTCGTGGGAGCGGGCCGCGGTCATCAGGGTTCGCAGGACGTGCACCCGGTCGGCGCGGTGCAGCGGGGCGGTCGGCTCGTCGGCGAAGAGCACGGTGGGGGAGGGGGCGAGGGCGCGGGCGATGGCCACCCGCTGGCGCTGGGCCTGGTTGAGCTCCAACGGGTTCCTGCGGGCCAGCGCGCCGACGTCGAGGCGTTCCAGCCAGTCCAGGGCCCGCTCCCTGGCCTTGCGGCGGCCGGTGCCGCGCAGCATCAGGGGCAGGGCGGCGTTCTCCCAGACGTTCAGCTCCGGGACCAGACCCGGTTCGGGGTCGACCCAGGTGAAGCGCTCGCGGCGCAGGCGTTCGCGGGCCAGCGGGCCCATCGTGTGCACGGGGGTGCTGTTGAACCAGACCTCTCCCCGGGTCGGTGCCAGCATGCCCGACAGGCAGCGCAGCAGGGTCGTCTTGCCGCTGCCGCGCGGGCCGCCGACGGCGAGGATCTCGCCGTCCCGGACGCCCAGCGATACGCCGTTCAGCCCGGGGGTACGGTCGCGATGCGTGAAGTGCAGGGCTCGGGCCCAGAGCACGTCGTTGTCCGGCGGGGCCTCCACGGGCGTCACCTCGGTTCAGATCGCGTTTTCATCCTGCGTGTCCCCCGTCCGGGGGAACGAAGGCCGACCCGATCGGTCACTGCGCACGCTAGGGAGAACCCGGCCCCGGCCGCGCGAGGCCGGGGCTCCGAGGGCCCGTGTCTCACCCGTCCGGCCCCGGTCGGCAGAGGTTTTGTCACACGGTCAGCTCATACGCCTGACCGTCGCCGTTGTGACCGTCGCCGTCCTGATCGTCGCCGCCCTGACCGTCGCCGTCGTGACCGTCGCCGTCGTGACCGCCGCCGTCGTGACCACCGCCGCCGTCGTCACCGTCCGCCCGCACGCGTCCGCCCCCTCACGGGCGGGTGCCGTGAGGGGGCGGGGCGGAGCGGTGGGGCGGGGTGGGGTCAGAGCTTGGTCCAGGCCTCGGTGAGGGTCGCGCGGAGGATCTGCTCGATCTCGTCGAAGGTGGTCTGGTCGGCGATCAGCGGCGGGGCGAGCTGGACGACCGGGTCGCCGCGGTCGTCGGCCCGGCAGTACAGGCCGTTCTCGAAGAGCTTCTTCGAGACGAAGCCGTAGAGCACCCGCTCCGTCTCCTCCGCGTCGAAGGTCTCCTTGGTGTTCTTGTCCTTGACCAGCTCGATGCCGTAGAAGAACCCGTTGCCGCGGACGTCGCCGACGATCGGCAGGTCGTGCAGCTTCTGCAGGGTGCTCAGAAAGGCGCCCTCCTGGTCCAGCACGTGCTGGTTGAGCTTCTCCGACTCGAAGATGTCCAGGTTGGCGTTGGCCACCGCCGCGGAGACCGGGTGGCCGCCGAAGGTGTAGCCGTGCAGGAAGACGTTGTCGCCCCGGTAGAACGGCTCGGCGAGGCGGTCGGAGACGATGCAGGCTCCTATCGGGGAGTAGCCCGAGGTCATGCCCTTGGCGCAGGTGATCATGTCCGGCTGGTAGCCGAACTTCTCGCAGCCGAACATGGTGCCCAGGCGGCCGAAGGCGCAGATGACCTCGTCGGAGACGAGCAGCACGTCGTACTGGTCGCAGATCTCCCGGACGCGCTGGAAGTAGCCCGGCGGCGGCGGGAAGCAGCCGCCCGCGTTCTGCACCGGCTCCAGGAAGACCGCGGCGACCGTGTCGGGGCCCTCGAAGAGGATCTGCTGCTCGATCTGGTCGGCGGCCCAGCGGCCGAAGGCCTCCGGGTCGTCGCCGTGGAGCGGGGCCCGGTAGATGTTGGTGTTGGACACCTTGTGGGCGCCCGGCACCAGCGGCTCGAACGGGGCCTTCAGCGCGGGCAGTCCGGTGATGGAGAGCGCGCCCTGCGGGGTGCCGTGGTAGGCGGTGGCGCGGGAGATCACCTTGTGCTTGGTGGGCTTGCCGGTCAGCTTGAAGTACTGCTTGGCCAGCTTCCAGGCGGTCTCCACCGCCTCGCCGCCGCCGGTGGTGAAGAAGACCTTGTTGAGGTCGCCCGGGGCGTGGTGCGCCAGCCGCTCGGCCAGCTCGACCGCCTGGGGGTGGGCGTAGGACCAGACCGGGAAGAACGCGAGCTCCCGGGCCTGGCGGGCAGCCGTCTCGGCCAGCTCGGCGCGGCCGTGGCCCGCCTGGACCACGAACAGGCCCGCCAGTCCGTCCAGGTACCGCTTGCCGGTGTCGTCGAAGATGTGGACGCCCTCGCCGCGCACGATGGTCGGAACGGGGGCGTTCTCGTACGACGACATGCGGGTGAAGTGCATCCACAGGTGGTCGTACGCGGCCTTGCTTCGGTCCTTGCTGCTGGGATCCTGGCTGTTCACGGCTATCGGGTTCCCCACATGTAGGTCTGTTTCTTGAGCTTGAGGTAGACGAAACTCTCGGTCGAGCGCACTCCCGGCACGGCGCGGATCCGCCGGTTGATCACCTCGAGCATGTGGTCGTCGTCCTCGCAGACGATCTCCACTATCAGGTCGAAGGAGCCGGCGGTCATCACGACGTACTCCGCCTCGTCCATGGCGGAGATCGCGTCGGCCACCGCCTCGGTGTCGCCCTCCACGTGGACGCCGACCATGGCCTGCCGGCGGAACCCCACGGTCAGCGGGTCCGTCACCGCGACGATCTGCATCACGCCCTGCTCCAGCAGCTTCTGCACCCGCTGGCGCACCGCCGCCTCCGAGAGGCCGACCGCCTTGCCGATGGCGGCGTACGGCCGACGGCCGTCCTCCTGGAGCTGCTCGATGATCGCGAGGGACACGGAGTCCAGGTGCGGTGTGCCACCGCCGGTGTCTGCGTTTCGACTGGCCACGCTGCCACTCTGCACGACAGATCGGTCGCGGGGCAAGAGCGAAGCGATGAAATCCGTCGTCTAGGGCGTCATTCGCTGCGGATTTCGCAGAAATCGCCGGGTTGGGGGTGTCGGAAACGCGGGGGTCCCGACTAGGGTGGATGTCTCGACCTACGAGACGTTCCGCACGGGACAACCCCCGCACTGATCAGGAGGCCGGCAGTGAGCACCGAACTGCGTCGTCTGCGCAACTACATCGACGGTGAGTTCCGGGACGCCGCCGACGGACGGACCACCGAGGTGGTCGACCCGACGACGGGCGACCCCTACGCCACCGCCCCGCTGTCCGGGCAGACCGACGTCGACGCGGCCATGGCGGCCGCCGCGGCGGCCTTCCCCGCCTGGCGCGACGCCACGCCCGCCGAGCGCCAGCGGGCCCTCCTGAAGATCGCCGACGCCGTCGAGGCGCGCGCCGAGGACCTCATCGCGGCCGAGGTGCGGAACACCGGCAAGCCGGTCGGGCTCACCCGGACCGAGGAGATCCCGCCGATGGTCGACCAGATCCGCTTCTTCGCGGGCGCGGCCCGGATGCTGGAGGGGCGCTCGGCCGGCGAGTACATGGAGGGCCTGACCTCCATCGTCCGCCGCGAGCCGGTCGGCGTGTGCGCGCAGGTCGCCCCGTGGAACTACCCGATGATGATGGCCGTCTGGAAGTTCGCCCCGGCCATCGCCGCGGGCAACACGGTCGTCCTCAAGCCGTCCGACACCACGCCGGAGTCCACCGTGCTGCTCGCCGAGATCCTCGGCGAGGTCCTGCCCAAGGGCGTCTTCAACGTCGTCTGCGGCGACCGCGAGACCGGTCGGATGATGGTCGAGCACCCCACCCCCGCGATGGCCTCCATCACCGGCTCCGTCCGCGCCGGCATGCAGGTCGCGGGCTCCGCGGCCAAGGACCTGAAGCGGGTCCACCTCGAGCTCGGCGGCAAGGCGCCGGTCGTGGTCTTCGAGGACGTGGACATCGAGAAGGCCGTCTCCTCCATCGCCGAGGCCGGCTACTTCAACGCCGGCCAGGACTGCACGGCGGCCACCCGCGTACTGGTCCACGAATCGGTCCACGACGAGTTCGTCGCCGCCCTCGCCAAGACCGCCGCCGAGACGAAGACCGGCCGGCCGGACGACGAGGACGTGCTCTACGGCCCGCTGAACAACGCCAACCAGCTCGCCCAGGTCTCCGGGTTCATCGACCGCCTCCCGGCCCACGCCAAGGTCGAGGCCGGCGGTCACCGGGTGGGCGACAAGGGCTACTTCTACGCCCCGACCGTGGTCTCCGGCCTCAAGCAGGACGACGAGATCATCCAGAACGAGGTCTTCGGCCCGGTCATCACCGTGCAGTCCTTCACCGACGAGGCCCAGGCCGTCGAGTACGCCAACGGCGTCGACTTCGCGCTGGCCTCCTCGGTGTGGACCCGTGACCACGCGCGCGCCATGCGGATGTCCAAGACCCTCGACTTCGGCTGCGTCTGGATCAACACCCACATCCCGCTGGTCGCCGAGATGCCCCACGGCGGCTTCAAGAAGTCCGGCTACGGCAAGGACCTGTCCGGCTACGGCTTCGAGGACTACACCCGCGTCAAGCACGTCATGACCTCGCTCGAGGGCTGACGACTCGACGCGTGACGACGGGGCCCCGGGCGGTGGAGACCGCCCGGGGCCCCGTCGCGTTCCCCCGGCCCGACCGGCCGGGCCCGCGCGGCGGTTGTATTTGAACACGTTCAAGAATGGCGTACGCTGCTCCCGTGAGCGACAGAGCTGCCCTGCTGCGGGGCATTCGGTGCTGGTTGCTGTTCTTCGTCGTGTGCCTGGTGCTGAGCGGGGTCACCGCCTTCCCCCTGGTCCACGAACTGCGCTGGGCGGAGCAGGCGTTGTCCGTGCTCCCCGCGCCCGACGGGCTGACGGAGTGGATCACCCGGGTCCGCCGCGGCCTGGACGAGGCGGACGCCGAGTATCCGTTCCTGCTGTACGGGACGGACTGGCTGGCCTTCGCGCACCTGGTGATCGCGGTGGCCTTCTGGGGGCCCTACCGGGACCCGGTCCGCAACATCTGGGTGATCGAGTTCGGGATGATCGCCTGCGCCGGCATCGTCCCGCTGGCGCTGATCTGCGGGCCGATCCGGGGCATCCCGGTCTTCTGGATGCTGATCGACATGTCCTTCGGGGTGTTCGGAGTGATCCCGCTGCTGATCCTGCGCCGCCGGATCAAGCGGCTGGAGGCCCTGACCGCCGAGGCCGGGAAGGGCGTGGCGGCGGCCGGTCCCGTCGCGGTCAGCGGTTGAAGGCGGGGAAGGCGAAGCGCTGGGCGATGGCGTTGCCGTCGCCGCGCGCGTCGGTGGAGTTCACCGAGTAGACGACGGTGCGGGAGAGGTCGCGGGTGGCCGCCACCACGGTGTGGTAGCCGGGGCGGGAGCCGGTCTTGCCCCAGATCTCCCGCCCGCCGACGGCGAAGCGCTCCAGGCCGAGCCCGATCGTCGCCTCCTCCCCCTCCTCGTTCCTGACGTCGGGGATCTCGAACATCTGGTCCAGGTAGGGCCGGGGCACCAGCTCGCCCCGGAACAGCGAGACCATCAGCGTCTCCAGGTCGGCCGTCGACGAGATCAGGTCACCGGCCGCGAAACGGTCCGTCATGTTCCACTCGGTGACGTCCGTGAGGCGGCCGTCGATCCGCTCGTAACCCCGGTTGTGCGGGCCGTGGATGCGCGGGTCGCCGTTCACCGGGAAGGAGCTGTCCCGCATCCCCAGCGGACGGAAGACCCGCACCTCGGCCTGGTGGGCGAAGGCGTCGCCGGTGACCGCCTCCACGAGCAGGCCGAGGACGACGTAGTGGATGTTGGAGTAGCGCTGCACCGTGCCGGGGGCGGGGCCCGGTCCGGCCGCGACCGACCCGGCGACCACCTCCCGCGGGGTGAGGGTGTCGAAGCGGTGCTCCCACATCTCCTCGGTGGTGTCGCCGAAGGAGGCGCCCGGCCTGAGGCCGCTGGTGTGGTTCAGCAGCTGGCGCACGGTCATCGGCGCGAACGAGGCCGGGAAGAGCCCCGGAAGGTACTCCTGCACGGGCCGGTCGAGACCGATCCGTCCCTCGGCGGCGAGCTGGAGCACCAGCGAGGCGGTGACGACCTTGCTCGTGGAGCCGGCGCGGAACCGGCCGTGCGCCGACGCGGGGGCCTGGCTGCGCAGGTCCTGCACCCCGGACGTGCCGAGCCAGGCGCCGTGGCCGCCCACCCGGACCTGCGCCGCCGTGGCCCCGTCGTCGGGCAGGCCGGAGACGGCATCGCAGAGCGCCGCGGCGTCCGGGCCGGGGGCCAGGGTGACGCAGGAGGCGCGCGGGTGGGGCGCGGCGGCGGCCGCCCCGGCCGAGGGGAGCACGAGGCCCAGGCCGAGGGCGGCGGCGACGGCCACCGCGGCGGTGCGTGCGGTGAGGGCGGTGGGGGCGGTGCGTGCGGTGCGGGACATGCGGTTCTCCTCTGGACGACGGGTGCGCATCGGGCACGGGTCATCCTGCTCGCGGCGCGGCCCCGCACGGATCATCGCCGAGGAGGGCGGCGACCCCGTAACCGCCCTGACTGATAAGGGACTTGAGGCCGGGGGTGAGGGGCGGGTCGGCCCCTAGGGGGTGTGCCGCCCCGCGTCCCGCAGGGCGGTGAGGACGTCGATCCGGTTGGTGGTGACCGCGTCCACGCCCGCGGCGGCGAGCCGTCGCATGGAGCGCCGGGTGTCCGCGGTCCACGCCGAGACCAGGTACCCGTCGGCGTGCAGGCGCGCGACCAGGTCGCCGGTCAGCAGCCCGAACCGGTAGTTGAGCCACCGGGGCCGCACCGCCGCCAGCAGCGCCGGGCGCGGCGGGGCGGAGGTCGTCCAGGTCAGGGCGAGTTCGGCCGACGGGGAGGCGGCCCGCACGGCGAGCAGCGTCGCCGCCGCACCCGACCAGTACACGCGCTCCTCCGCCCGCGCGAGCCGCACCGTCTCCAGCACCCGGTCCGGCCCGCCCGGCCGGCCGGCGACGTCACCCGGCAGGTCGAGCAGCACGCGGCGCCCGGCGGTGGCCTCCAGGGCGCGGGCCAGCGTCGGCACCCGCTCGCCGGTGAGGTCGCGCAGCTCCGCCGCGGTCAGCGAGGCGACGGGGCGGTCGAGGCCCCACAGCCGCTCCAGGGTCCGGTCGTGCAGCAGCACCGGGACCCCGTCACGGGTGAGGCGGACGTCCACCTCCACCGCGTCCGCCCCCCGCTCCAGCGCCGAACGGAGCGAGGGCACGGTGTTCTCGCGGTGGCGGTACGGGTCGCCGCGGTGGGCGACCGCGATCAGGGGGCGAGCCATGCGGCGGTGTGGGCGTCGATCTCCGCGGCGATCCTCGCCTTGCCGGCCGGGTCGAGGAAGGACGCCTCCACGGCGTTCTTCGCCAGCTCGGCCACGCCCCGCTCGTCCAGGTCCAGCAGCCGGGCGGCGACCGCGTACTCGTTGTTCAGGTCGGTGCCGAACATCGGCGGGTCGTCGGAGTTGACCGTCACCAGCACGCCCGCCTTCACGAAGTCCCGGATCGGGTGCTCGTCCAGGGTGCGCACCGCGCGGGTGGCGATGTTGGAGGTCGGGCAGACCTCCAGGGCGATCCGGTGCTCCGCCAGGTGCTCCAGCAGGCGCGGGTCGCGGGCGGAGCTCGTGCCGTGGCCGATGCGCTCCGCGCCCAGTTCGCGCAGCGCGTCCCACACCGTCTCCGGGCCCGTGGTCTCGCCCGCGTGCGGGACGGAGCGCAGCCCGGCCGCGCGGGCGCGGTCGAAGTAGGGCTTGAACTGCGGGCGGGGCACCCCGATCTCCGGGCCGCCCAGGCCGAACGAGATCAGGCCCTCGGGACGGATCGCGTCGTCCGTCGCGAGCCGGACCGTCTCCTCCGCGGAGACCAGGCCGGCCTCGCCGGGGATGTCGAAGCACCAGCGCAGCACCGTGCCGAACTCCGCCTCGGCGGACCGGCGGGCGTCCTCGATGGCGTCCATGAATGCCTTCTCGTCCATGCCGCGGCGGACCGAGGAGTACGGGGTGACCGTCAGCTCCGCGTAGCGCACCTGCTGGCGGGCCATGTCCCGGGCGACCTCGTAGGTCAGCAGCCGGACGTCCTCGGGCGTGCGGACCAGGTCCACCACCGACAGGTACACCTGGATGAAGTGCGCGAAGTCCGTGAACGTGAAGTAGTCCGCCAGCGCCTCGGGATCGGTGGGCACGCCGGAGTCCGGGTGGCGGGCGGCCAGTTCGGCGACGATCCGGGGAGAGGCCGAGCCGACGTGGTGGACGTGGAGCTCGGCCTTGGGCATGCCCGCGATGAAGGCGTGCAGGTCGCGGGTGACTCCGGCGTCGAGGGTGCGGCGGACGTCGGGCTGGTCGGTCATGGGTCCTCCCTGGGGTCCGCATCATCGTAGGGCGGGGCACTGCGAGGAGGAGCCGGGGCCATAGGATGGCGCGTCCGCGTACGGCCGGCGTGCGCGGCTCAGCAGGAGGGGACAGCCACCGCATGGCCGACAACACCGCCGACAACCCGTACGCCGGGGGCACGCCCGACCCGTGGGCGAAGCCCGCGGAGGGCATGCCGCCGCAGCCGGGGGCGGTGCCGCCGCCCCCGGCCGCCGCGCCGAACCCGTTCGGCCCGCCGCCGCACGCGCCGCAGGGCTTCGGCCCCGTGGTCCCGCCCCAGGTCACCCCGCAGTGGGCCGGGATGCCGCCGCAGCCGTCCAACGGCATGGGCGTGACGGCCCTGGTGCTCGGCATCTGCTCGCTGGTCTTCATCTGCTTCTGGGTGCTGGGCGTCGTCCTGGGCGTGCTGGCGATCATCTTCGGGGCGGTCGGCCTGCAGAAGGTGAAGCGCGGCGAGGCCACCAACAAGGGCATGGCCATGGCCGGTCTGATCTGCGGCATCTGCGGCATCGCGCTGCCGGTCACGCTGATCGTCGTGGTGGGGGCTTCGGTCGGCCTGATGGGCGCCGGCGGCCTCTGACGGCCTCGGCCGGCCGGGGGGCGCGACGGCGGCACCGGCGGCCGGGAACGGGCAGCGCCCTTCCGGCCGCCGCCGCGACGGTTCTCCCCGTCCGCGGGCCCCGGTGGTGCGGCAGGGAGGGGCGGGGGCGAGGGCCGGTCAGCCGCCGAGCCGCTCCCGGGCCTCCATCAGCGCGAAACCGAGCAGGTTGAGGCCCCGCCAGCGGTCGGGATCGAGGGCGCCGTCGTCGGTGGCGGCCAGGCCGATGCCCCACACCCGGTCGAGCGGGCTGGCCTCCACCAGGACACGCTGCCGGGTGCCCAGCAGGAAGGCCCGCAGCTCCTCGTGGGCGGCGAACTTGTGCACGCTCCCCTCGACGACGATGCCGAAGCGCTCGCGCTCCCACACCGCCTCGTCGAAGCCGCGCACCAGCCGCCCCAGCTTCTTCGCCCGGGCCGGGCCGTCGGCCTCGCGTACGCGCCGCTCCGCCTCCGCGTCGCCGAAGAGCCGGGCCTTGGCGGCCATCATCCAGTGCTCCGCCGTCGCGTAGCTCTCGCCGTCCACGGTGAACGGGGCCGGCCACCACTGGCTCAGGCAGCCCGCGCCGACGCCGCCGTCCCGCTGCGGGCGGTGCCCCCAGAAGTGCAGGTACTTGACGGGCGTGCCCGCGCGCAGCAGACGGGCCAGGTCCTCACGGCTGCGTACCTCGGTCGTTCGCATGCCCGCCACTCTGGCACGCGCCACCGACGCGGCGCTTCCGGGTTTCCGTGCCCGGGACGTCACCGTCCGACAGATTCCGTCGATTAACCAAAAGGCAACAACGGAATCCCTTGTTGGTCACCCGTCGCTCTGTCAGGATCGGCACCCAGCCCCGGCCTCGTCGGCATCCGTGCATCACGCCGCGTCCCCCCGGCCGCCGCCCCCACGCGGCCAGGGGGGAAGTCAGGACCGCCGCCGCGGCGGCCGAGCCTCCCGTCGGTTCCTCCCGAAAGGGCACACCCGAAAGGGCACCACGCGCATGGAGCAGTACTCGCCCGACCGTTCCTCCCCGGCCCGGAGGGCCGCCCTCACCCGACGCTCACTGCTGCGCGCCTCCGCGGGCGGCGCGCTCGCGGCGGGCGGCATCGGCGCGCTCGGCGCCTGCGGCATCCCGCCGGCCGGCAACGCGCAGGGAGCGGCCGTCGCCGACGACCACTCGGCCGAGGAGAAGAGCGTCAGCTTCTCCAACTGGACCGAGTACATGGACGTCGACGAGAGCGAGACCCGCCACCCCACCCTGGAGACGTTCACCCGGCGGACCGGCGTCAAGGTCACCTACAGCGAGGACATCAACGACAACAACGAGTTCTTCGCCAAGATCAAGCCGCAGCTGGCCGCGGGCCAGGACACCGGCCGCGACCTGATCTGCGTCACCGACTGGCTCGCCGCCCGCCTGATCCGCCTCGGCTGGGTGCAGAAGCTGGACCCCGCCAACCTGCCCACCGCCTACGCCAACCTGTCCCCGCAGTTCCGCAGCCCGGACTGGGACCCGGGCCGCGCCTACTCGTACCCGTGGACGGGCATCTCCACCGTCATCGCCTACAACAGGAAGGCGCTGGACGGCGTCGAGGTGCGGTCCATGGCCGACCTGCTGGACAACCCCCGGCTCAAGGGACGCGTCGGCCTGCTCACCGAGATGCGCGACACGATGGGCATGACGCTGCTGGACATGGGCAAGGACCCCGGCGACTTCACCGACGACGACTTCGACGCGGCCGTCGCCCGCCTCCAGAAGGCCGTCGACAAGGGCCAGGTCCGCCGCTTCACCGGCAACGACTACACCGCCGACCTCACCAGCGGCGACTTCGCCGCCTGCCTCGCCTGGGCCGGCGACGTCGTCCAGCTGAAGGCCGACAGCCCCGAGATCGACTTCGTGGTGCCGGACAGCGGCTACATGACCTCCACCGACAACCTGCTGGTCCCGGCCAAGGCGCGGCACAAGACCAACGCCGAACGCCTCATCGACCACTACTACCAGCCGGCCAACGCGGCCCGGCTGGCCGCGTACATCAACTACGTGTGTCCGGTGGACGGGGTCAAGGAGGAGCTCGCCAAGCTGGACCCCGAGGCGGCGGAGAACCCGCTGATCCTCCCCGACCGGGAGATGGCCGAGAAGTCCCGGGCCTTCCGCTCGCTGGACGATAAGGAAGAGACGGCCTACGAAGCCGCGTTCGCGAAGCTGACAGGGGCGTGACCACGATGAACGGGACCACCTCCGGCGGCGACGTCCGCCTCACCGGCATCAGCCGGACCTACGGCGCCTTCACCGCCGTCCACCCGCTCGACCTGACCGTCCCGGAGGGCTCCTTCTTCGCCCTCCTCGGCGCCTCCGGCTGCGGCAAGACCACCACCCTCCGCATGATCGCCGGACTGGAGGAGCCCAGCACCGGCACCGTCCACCTCGGCGACCAGGACGTCACCCGGCTGCCCCCCTACAAGCGGCCGGTGAACACCGTCTTCCAGTCCTACGCGCTCTTCCCGCACCTCGACGTCTTCGAGAACGTCGCCTTCGGCCTGCGCCGCCGCGGCATCCGGTCGGTGAAGAAGCAGGTCGGCGAGATGCTCGACCTGGTCCAGCTCGGCGAGCACGCCCGCCGCAAGCCGCACCAGCTCTCCGGCGGCCAGCAGCAGCGCGTCGCCGTGGCCCGCGCGCTCATCAACCACCCCAAGGTGCTGCTGCTCGACGAGCCGCTCGGCGCCCTCGACCTCAAGCTGCGCCGGCAGATGCAGCTCGAGCTCAAGCGGATCCAGACGGAGGTCGGCATCACCTTCGTCCACGTCACGCACGACCAGGAGGAGGCCATGACCATGGCCGACACGGTCGCCGTGATGAACGGCGGCCGCGTCGAGCAGCTCGGCGCCCCCGCCGACCTCTACGAGAACCCGGCCACCACCTTCGTCGCCAACTTCCTCGGCACGTCCAACCTGATCGAGGCGGAGGTCGCCTCGGCGTCCGGCGACGAGATCCTGGTCCACGCCGGCGGCGCCAAACTGGGCGTCCCCGCCGCGCGCTGCACCGGCCCCACCGCCACCGGCGCCCGGCTGCTGCTCGGTGTCCGGCCGGAGAAGGCCACCCTGACCCCCGCGGACCGGGCCGGGGAGATACCCGAGGGCCGCAACCGGGTCACCGGCGTGATCACCGAGGCGAGCTTCCTCGGCGTCTCCACCCAGTACCTGGTCGACGGCCCCGCCGGGAAGGGCCTCTCGGTGTACGCCCAGAACGTCGACCGCGACCCCGGCCTGGCCCCCGGCGCCGAGGTGGTCCTGCACTGGAACCGCGCCCACACCTTCGCCCTGGACGCCGCCCAGGACATCGACGCCGGCACCGGGCCGGCCGTCACCGGCACGCCCGACGCGGGCGCGGCGACCACCGGGAAGGAGGCCGCGAGCGGATGAGCCCCACCACCCTCACCGAGGCCCCACCGCCACCGGCGCCCACCGCCCCCGCCGCCGGGGCGAAGGCGCGGCCGCCGCGCCGCCGCGGCCGGAGCGTCCCCTACCTGCTGCTCCTGCCCGGCCTGCTCTGGCTGCTGGTCTTCTTCGCCCTGCCGGTGATCTACCAGGCCTCCACCTCGCTCCAGACCGGCTCCCTCGAGGCCGGCTACGAGGTGACCTGGCGGTTCGCCACCTACGCCGAGGCGCTGGCCGAGTACTGGCCGCAGTTCCTGCGCTCGGTGGCCTACGCCGGCACGGCCACCCTGCTCTGCCTGCTGCTCGGCTACCCGCTGGCCTACCTGATCGCCTTCCGGGCCGGACGCTGGCGCAACCTGATCATGATCCTGGTGATCGCGCCGTTCTTCACCAGCTTCCTGGTCCGCACCCTGGCCTGGAAGACGATCCTGGCCGACGGCGGCGTGCTGGTCGACACCCTCAACACGCTGCACGTCCTCGACGTGACCAGCATGCTCGGCCTCACCGAGGGCGAGCGCGTCCTGGCCACCCCGCTGGCCGTGGTCTGCGGCCTCACCTACAACTTCCTGCCGTTCATGGTCCTGCCGCTCTACACCTCGCTGGAGCGCATCGACCCGCGCCTGCACGAGGCCGCCTCGGACCTGTACGCCCGCCCCGCGACCGTCTTCCGCAAGGTCACCCTGCCGCTGTCCATGCCGGGCGTGGTGGCCGGAACGCTGCTGACGTTCATCCCGGCCGGCGGCGACTACGTCAACGCCGACCTGCTGGGCTCCACCGACACCCGCATGATCGGCAACGTCATCCAGACGCAGTTCCTGCGCGTCCTGGACTACCCGACCGCCGCGGCGCTCTCCTTCATCCTGATGGCCGTGATCCTGGTGGTCGTCAGCGTCCACATCCGCCGCTCCGGGACGGAGGATCTCGTCTGATGGGCCTTCTCACGTGGCTCCGGCGGCACCTGGTCGTGATCTTCGGCCTGCTGACCCTCGCCTACCTGCTGCTGCCCAACGTCGTCGTGACGGTGTTCTCCTTCAACGACCCGGCGGGACGCTTCAACTACGCCTGGAACGAGTTCTCCGCCGACGCCTGGACCAACCCCTGCGGCGTCTCCGGGCTCTGCGACGCGCTGGCGCTCAGCCTCCAGCTCGCCCTCTGGGCGACGCTGGCCGCGACCGTGCTCGGCACCCTGATCGCCTTCGCCCTGGCCCGCCACCGGTTCCGGGGGCGCGGCGCGGTCAACTCGCTGATCTTCCTCCCGATGGCGATGCCCGAGGTCGTGATGGCCGCCTCGCTGCTCACCCTGTTCCTCAACATGGGCGCGCGGCTGGGGTTCTGGACGGTGCTCATCGCCCACATCATGTTCTGCCTCAGCTTCGTCGTCACCGCCGTCAAGGCGCGCGTGATGTCGATGGACCCGCGCCTGGAACAGGCCGCGCAGGACCTCTACGCCGGACCGGTGCAGACCTTCCTCCGCGTCACCCTGCCCATCGCCTGGCCCGGCATCGCGGCCGGCGCCCTCCTCGCGTTCGCGCTCTCCTTCGACGACTTCATCATCACCAACTTCACGGCGGGTTCCACGGTCACCTTCCCCATGTACGTCTGGGGATCGGCGCAACGCGGAACCCCCGTGCAGATCAACGTCGTCGGCACGGCCATGTTCCTGATAGCCGTGCTCGTCGTCGTGATCTCCATGGCCGTGGGCAACGGCCGAAAACGCATGAAGGCGTAATCCGACACACCCTGTGGGGAGTTGAGATTCATGGCCCCTGGAGCCATGAACCGCTGGACCAAGTCTCTCGCCGAGGCCCGACCGGCCGCCTACTGGCTGGAGGACCCCGGCAGGCCCCGCGCCGAGCCCGCGCTCACCGCCGCCACCACCTGCGACCTGCTGGTGGTCGGCGGCGGCTACAGCGGCCTGTGGACCGCCCTGGTCGCCAAGGAACGCGACCCGGGCCGCGACGTCCTGCTGCTGGAGGGCAAGGAGATCGGCTGGGCCGCCTCCGGACGCAACGGGGGCTTCTGCGCGGCCTCCCTGACCCACGGACTCGCCAACGGGCTCTCCCGGTGGCCCGGCGAGATCCGCACCCTCGAAGAGCTCGGCGCCCGCAACCTCGACGCCATCGAGGACACCGTCACCCGCTACGGCCTGGACTGCGAGTTCGAGCGCACCGGGGAGATCGACCTGGCCACCGAGCCCCACCAGGTCGGCGAACTGCGGGAGCTGTACCGCACGATGGAGGAGCACGGCCTCGCCGACGACGTCGAACTCCTCGACGCCGACGCGGTGCGCTCCCGGGTCGACTCCCCGGCCTTCCTCGCCGGCCTGTACGACCGCCGGGGCGTCGCCCTGGTCCATCCCGCCAAGCTGGCCTGGGGGCTGAAGGAGGCCTGCCTGCGGCTCGGCGTCAGGATCCACGAGCACAGCCCCGGCCTGTCCCTGCGGCAGCAGGGGGCGGGCATGACCGTGACCACGCCCTACGGGTCGGTGCGGGCCGGCAAGGTGGCCCTGGCCACCAACGTCTTCCCGAGCCTGCTGCGCCGGGTGCGGCCCTACACCGTGCCGGTCTACGACTACGCCCTGGTCACCGAGCCGCTGTCCGAGGAACGGCGGGCCTCGATCGGCTGGCGCGGCAGGGAGGGCCTGGCCGACCTCGCCAACCAGTTCCACTACTTCCGGCTCACCGCCGACAACCGGATCCTGTGGGGCGGCTACGACGCGGTCTACCGCTACGGCGGGCGGGTGCGGGCCGAGTACGACAACCGGCCCGAGACCTTCGCCGCGCTCGCCGAGCAGTTCTTCACCTGCTTCCCGCAGCTGGAGGGGCTGCGCTTCACCCACGCCTGGGGCGGGGCCATCGACACCTGCTCCCGCTTCGCGCCGTTCTTCGGCACGGCGCACCGGGGCCGGGTCGGCTACTCCGTCGGCTACACGGGGCTGGGCGTCGGCGCCACGCGGTTCGGCGCGGAGGTGGTGCTGGACCTGCTGGACGGCGAGGCCACCGAGCGGACCGCGCTGGAGATGGTGCGGTCCAAGCCGCTGCCGTTCCCGCCGGAGCCGTTCGCCTGGACCGGCATCGCGCTCACCCGCTGGTCGCTGGCGCGGGCGGACGTCAACGGAGGCAGACGCAACGTCTGGCTCCGGGCGCTCGACCGGGTCGGACTCGGCTTCGACAGCTGACGGCGGTCGCCCGCGCGGTCGCCCGAAAGGGTGACTGCGGCGAAGTCGCGTAATGACCGGCGCGCGACCTCCTCTCTCCCACCGGACGGTGCCGCAGGCCGGCGGCACGCCGGGAGACGAGGAGGTCCGCGGATGAACGGGACGGCTGCGGCGCGGCGGGCGGTCGAATGGCTGGTGGCGGTCGCCCCCGACCCGGCCGCCTGCCGGCGGGAGTGGGAGCGGCGCGCCGACGGCGTGGCGCTGCTGCCGGCCGGCAGGGCCTGGGACGTGCTGATACTGCCGGGCGTTCTGGGCCGCGCCACGCTGGACGTGCTGCGGCGCTGCCTCGACCGGCCGGGGCCGGTCCTGGAGGGGTTCGACGAGGACCGGGTCGGGTTCCTCGTCCCGCCGGGGACGGCCGGGCGGTGGCTCGGCACGGGGGTCCGGGCGGCGGGACGGGGCACCTGGATCGTCGTCCCGCACCCCGGGCGGCGGGGCGCCGGCCGCGTGCGGTGGCTCGTCACGCCCGACGGCACGGGGCTGCTCACCGACCCCGCGCTCCTCGAGATCGCCATGCACGAGGCCGCCGCGAACCTCACCGAGGACTGACCCCCGCGGCGGACGCCGCCCCGCCCCGGCCCCCGCCGCGTCCGCGGGGGGCGGTGAGGGCGGCGAGGCCGGCGGTGAGGCTGCCGACGACGTCGAGGGGCCAGTGGTACCCGTGCACGACCAGCCCCACCGCCGTGCCGGTGACCAGGGCCGCGGCGGTCCCGCGCGCGGCGAGCCGGGCGCCGCGCCGGCGGAGCCAGGGGGAGAGCAGGACCGCCGCCACCCCGTAGAAGACCACGGCCGTGGCCGCGTGGCCGGACGGGTAGAAGCCCGTGTCCGGCGCCATCGGCGGCGGCCCCGGCCGGGCGAACAGCGCCTGCAGCGGTCCCACCACCAGCGGTACCGCCACCGCCGCCCCGCCGGCCACCGCGAGGGCGGCCCACCACCGCGCCCGCCCCGCCCGACGGGCCCGCAGCGCCGCGACTCCGGCGGCGGCCGCCAGCACCGGCAGCGCCACCTCCACGTTGCCGAGGTCCGCGAGGAACCCGGAGAAGCCGGAGCGCTCGATCACCGCGCGCCCCAGCCGCTCGTCGGCCCGCGCCAACGGCCCCTCAACGGCGACCTGCCAGGTCACCAGGGCGAACAGCACCAGCAGCAGCGAGGACGGCAGCCACCGCGGCGCGGCGCGGCGCGGACGGGGGCGCGGGGGAGTGGTCGGCACGCCACCAGGGTGCCGGACATGCCGAAGGGCCGGCACAAGGGGGGATGTGTGCCGGCCCTTCGGAGGGCCGCCGTGAAGTGACGGTCCGGACCGGGTGCCGTGCGCCCCGGGGGGTTTGGGGCGGACGGCCGTCCGATCGGTGAGGAGAACCCGGAGGCGTCAGGTCTCCGGGCGTGCGCGAGGCACGGTCGGGCCGAGGCTGGGGAAACCCCGACCCGGACGATCCGCGGCGAACCACGGATGCAGGGTGTCTCTCATCCCTGCCGAACTTACGGCACGACCGGGGGGCGGGACAGACGCCCGCCCGTCCCGACATCCACCCCGCACACCTTCTTCACAGGCTCTCCCGGCGCGCGGGTCCCACCGCTCCCCGAGGGCCCGCCGGTGCTCAGAGCGCGGCGAACGCCTGCTCCAGGACGTCGAGGCCCTCGTTCAGCAGGGCGTCGCCGATCACCAGCGGCGGCAGGAAGCGCAGCACGTTGCCGTAGGTGCCGCAGGTGAGGACGAGCACGCCCTCCTGGTGGCAGGCATTGGCGACGGCGCCGGCGACGTCCGCGGCCGGCTCCTTGGTCGCGCGGTCCTTGACCAGCTCGATGGCGATCATGCCGCCGCGCCCGCGGATGTCGCCGATGACGTCGAACTTCTCCGCCATCGCCCGCAGGCGGCCCTTCATGAGCTCCTCGATGTGCCGGGCGCGGGCGTTGAGGTCGAGCTCCTTCATGGTCTCGATGGCGCCCAGCGCGGCGGCGCAGGCCACCGGGTTGCCGCCGTAGGTGCCGCCCAGGCCGCCCGCGTGCGCGGCGTCCATGATCTCGGCGCGGCCGGTGACGGCGGCCAGCGGCAGACCGCCGGCGATGCCCTTGGCGGTGGTGATCAGGTCCGGGACGACGCCCTCGTCCTCGCAGGCGAACCACTGGCCGGTGCGGCAGAAGCCGGACTGGATCTCGTCCGCCACGAAGACGATGCCGTTGTCGGTGGCGAACTCGCGGATCGCGGGCAGGAAGCCCTTGGCCGGCTCGATGAAGCCGCCCTCGCCGAGCACCGGCTCGATGATGATCGCGGCCACGTTCTCGGCGCCGACCTGCTTGACGATCTGGTCGATCGCCTGGGCGGCGGCCTCCGGGCCGGCGTTCTCGGCGCCCGTGGGCCAGCGGTAGCCGTAGGCCACCGGCACCCGGTACACCTCGGGGGCGAACGGGCCGAAGCCGTGCTTGTACGGCATGTTCTTCGCCGTCAGCGCCATGGTGAGGTTGGTGCGGCCGTGGTAGCCGTGGTCGAACACCACGACCGCCTGGCGCTTGGTGTACGCGCGGGCGATCTTGACGGCGTTCTCCACGGCCTCGGCGCCCGAGTTGAAGAGCGCGGACTTCTTGGCGTGGTCGCCGGGGGTCAGCTCGGCCAGCGCCTCGGCGACCGCCACGTAGCCCTCGTACGGGGTCACCATGAAGCAGGTGTGGGTGAAGTCGGCGAGCTGGGCGGAGGCGCGGCGGACCACGGCCTCGGCGGAGGCGCCGACCGTGGTGACGGCGATGCCGGAACCGAAGTCGATGAAGCGGTTGCCGTCGACGTCCTCGATCACGCCGCCGTCCGCGCGGGAGGCGAACACCGGGAGGGTGGAGCCCACGCCCTGGGCCACCGCGGCGGCCCGCCGGGACTGCAGCTCGATCGACTTCGGGCCGGGGACGGCGGTGACGAGGCGACGCTCCTGCGGCAGCGAGGATGCGGTCATGGGGGACTCCCTGGGGTCGTGCGGACGGTCGGGGGTCGTCGCCCTGCGGCTCGCCGCCGTGTCGCCGGCGGCTCTGCCGTCGTGTCGCTGCCGGCTCTGCCGCCAGGCGGACGCTTCCCTCCTTGCTCGCAGGCTAGGGCCCACGGAGCGGGGTGAGCATGCTCCACGGGGGAGCGTTCGGCGCGGCGCCTTGTCCGCCGCGGCACAGTGCGGGGGCGGGGCGGGGCGGGGCGGGGGGCGGGGCGGGGGGCCGCGAGGGCTCAGCCGCCGTGGCCGTTCCTGCCGCCCTGTCCCGCGGGGTGGCCGGTCCTGCTGCCCTTGCCGGTCCCGGTCGTGGTCCCGTTGCCGTTGCCGTTGCCGTTGCCGGTGGCCTTGAGGGCCAGCCAGAGCTCCATCCGCACGTCCGGGTCGTCCAGGGAGCGGCCCAGGATCTCCTCCACCCGGCGCATCCGGTACCGCAGCGTGTGCCGGTGGACGCCGAGGTCGGCGGCGGCCGCGTCCCACTGCCCGTGCCGGGAGAGCCAGGCGCGCAACGACGCCACCAGGTCGCCGCGTCCGGTGGCGTCGTGGTCGCGCAGCGCCCGCAACTGGCCCTCCGCGAAGGCGCGCACGGCGTCGTCGGCGAGCAGCGGGAGGACCGAGCCGGCCGCCAGGTGCTCGTGCTCGACCAGCACCCGGCCCCGACGCCGGGCCACCGCCAGGGCCTGCACGGCCTGCTTGTACGCCGCGGCCACACTGGTCGGTCCGGCCGGGGCGGAGACGCCGAAGGCCGGGGCGGCGGCGCCGCGCTCCGCGGCGGACTCCAGGGCAGCCGCCTGCTCCGAACAGGCGGCCAGCGCGGCGCCGCCGTCCGCCGCCAGCACCACCAGCCGGCCCTGCTCGGCCTCCGGCACCACCAGCACCGGCTCGCCGGCCCACGCGGCGGCCGCCTCGAGCGCGGCGGGCAGTTCCTCCCCGCGCCCGTCGACGACGACCACACGGAACGGGGCGTCCAGCAGCCCGCCGTACAGGTCGCCGGCGACCGTCCGGGCGTGCTGGGCCTCGCCGGAGAGCAGCATGTGCAGCACGGCGGCGCCGATCCGCTGCTCCGCCTCGTGCAGGGAGTGGGAGCGCTCGGTGGTGAGGGTGAGCAGCGCGATGGCGGAGTGCACCGCGTAGCGCTCGGCGGTGCCGAGCGGGGCCGCGGTGCCGACGGCGAGGGCCGAGCGCGGCCGGCGGCCGGTGCCGAGGGTGTGCAGTTCCACGCGGTCCTCGCCCTGGCCGCCGTCCCGGCCGTCGCCCGGGCCGCCCGCCTCGCCCCGCTCGTCCTCCGCCACCTGCCCGGCGATCACCGCGGTGGCCGGGGTCTGCCGGTCGCGCAGCCGCTGCACGTCGGGGGTGAGGCGGGCGGCGCGGCGCACGGCCCAGTCGGGGGCCGCGGCCACCACGGCGCCGGACGCGTCGTAGAGCGCGGCCCAGCCGTCGACCTGGGAGGCCAGGGCGGCCAGCAGCCCCTCCGGGCCGTCGCCCAGCGCCCGGCGGGTCAGCTCCCGCTGGGCGGCGAATCCGGCGGTCACCGCGCGGTACTGGTCGGCGGCGATGGCCGCGGAGACGGCCTTGCTGATGGCCAGGAACGGTGTGGCCCGCGGCACCTCGAGCAGCGGGAGACCGTGCTCGGCGGCGGCGTCCACCAAGGGCTGCGGGGTCTTCTCGTAGTTGACCCCCACCCCGAAGCCGAGGGCGACGACGCCGGCGCCGGCGAGGCGGCGCACGTACCGGTCGGCCTCCGCCGGGTCCTCGGCGTCCACCTTGAGCGCGGTGGTCAGCAGGAGTTCGCCGCCCTCCATGTAGGGCACGGGGTCCGGCAGCTCGCTCACGTGCGCCCACCGCACGGGGACGTCCAGCCGGGTCCCCTCGCCCGCCCGGAGGGTGAGACGGAGGGCGGAGTGGTGCAGGAGTGAGGCGAGGGTGGGCGGCATGATGATCCTGACGTACGTTTGGCCGGACTGGAGCAGTCCCCACCTCGATTCTGCCGCACTGTCCGGCTCGACCGGGCCTTCTCGGCCCGTTCCGGCCCGGTCGGAGTGGCGGGGACGGCCGGGCGACTCCCCGTCACCCGCGGAGGTCGGTCAGCAGTGGCGGGGTGTGGTCCCCCGTCGGGGTGGTGAAGGAGATGACGGCGTGGCCCGGGGGCACGCCGTGGGCCAGGTCGGAGGCGGACCAGCGTTCGCGCTCGACCTGCCGCACGGTGACCGCCCGCGCGGTGGGCGCGTGACCCGTGATCATCCGCCGCAGGGCGTGCACCGCCTTCCCGGCCGGCGTCTCGGCGACGATCTGCCGGTCGGTGACGTCCCGCGCCTCGGTCCACTCCTTGCCCCAGACCTCGGCGAAGTCCTGCCCGTCCCACGGGGTGAGCCCGGAGAGCGCCACCCGGCACCCCACCGACCCCAGCAGCGGCCCGCGCAGCGCCCGCGGCACGTCGTCCAGCGTGCGCAGCGCCAGGACCACGCCGGCGTTGACCGACCGCAGCCGCTGCACCGCCCGCACCGCCTCCCCGGTGACCACGCCGGCCGCCTCGTCCAGCACCAGGCAGGCGAAGAGCGACCGGTCCTGCCGGACCGCCACGCTCGCCGCGAACTGGGCGAGGACCAGCCGCGCCAGGATCCGCGACGCCTCCGCGTGGCCGTGCCGCGGCAGGTCGACGCGGACCCGCACCGGATGGTCCAGGGCCCGCGGCGAGAACGGCCGGGTCCGCCCGGTGGTGTCGAAGAAGCCCGCGAAGGCCGGCCGGTCCAGCAGCGCGATCCGGTCGGCCAGCAGCGGCGCCGCGTCCCCGTGCCGCCCCGCCTGCCGCTCCCGCGCGTCGAGCTCCCGCACCAGCGAGCCGTGCGCGGGCTCCCGCTCCAGCGCCTCGCGCAACGCGGCCAGCGGGACCGGGTCGCCGTCCAGCAGGGCCCGCAGCTCCGGCACCGACGGGAACCGGTCGTGGACGGCGCGGAACGGGCCGAGCAACTGGGCCAGCACCGTCGCCGCCCGCCGCCCGCCCTCCGCGGGGCCCTGCGGATCGGCGAGGTCACCGGCCAGCCCCTCGGCGAGCACCGCCGCCGCCTCGTCGGGGTCGGTGGCGCCGCCGTACAGGTCCAGGTCGTGCGGGGAGTCGGGGTCGCCGATCCGGATCACGACGTCGTAGGCGTCGGTGGCGCCCAGCCCCGCCCCGTCGGTGCCGACCACCACCACCGCGGCGCGGCCCGCCAGGGCGTGCAGGGTGAGCGACTCGGCCACCGGACGGATCAGGGACGAGGTCTTGCCCGCGCCGGCCGGGCCGACCGCCACCAGCGAGGTGGCCAGCAGGTCGGGGGCGAGCGCCACCCCGGCCTCGCGGTAGGCGTACGGGTTGCGCGGGTCGTCGGCGGCGGCGCCCACCCGCACCTGACCGGTGAGCAGGTCGTGCCGGGCGGTGCGCACCGGGAGGTCGCGGGCGCCGGACGGGTGCGGGCAGGCGGCGGCGCCGTCCCGCAGCACGGCGTCGGTGAACGTGCCCAGCGGCAGCCGTCCGGCGCGCACGCTCTGCCAGGCGCGGGTGAGCCGGACGTGGTCGATGTCCCGCATCAGCCCGGCCCGGGCGTCCGCGGCGAGCCGGTCGGCGGCGGCCACCGCCTCGGGGGACCCCGCGCCCCGCAGCTCCGCCCAGAGCGCCGGGTCCTCCTGGACGGCCGGGGCGGCGGCCGGCTTCCTCGCCCGCCAGGCCGCCGGCCCGACGCGGCGCCACAGCTCGGGCCAGCGGCCCATCCGGGCGACGAAGGCCAGGATGAGCCCGGCGACCAGCAGGTAGTACACGTTCGCCAGCCGCGAGGCCCACACCTGGTCGCCGTAGTGACCCGGCTGCGGCTGGGTGAGGCTCTGCGGGGCCATGGCGTAGTAGGGCCACAGCCACCAGTTGCCCAGGTAGCCGTTGTAGAGCAGCGACCAGACCAGCCATCCGACCAGGAACGCGATCGCCGCACCGGTCACCAGCTGCCGGGTCGGCGTGGCGTCCGGCTCCTGCTCCGGGCGCGGCCGGTGCCCGAACCGCCAGACGCCCGGCGACGCCTCGGGGCGGGGGGTGCGCAGCCAGGACAGGAAGGCGCCGCCGGCGGCCGGGGACGACGCCGTGCCGGCGGCCTCCACCGACGGGGCGTGCCGGGGACGCGGCGGGTGGGTCGGATGCGTGTCCTGCGTACCGTCGGTGTCCAAGTGGGGCCCCCAGTGCGGCGCGTGTTCACATGTACCGGGGCTCAATGTAGTGGCCCGGCGGCCGCGTCCCGCGGTTCCTTCACGGTCCCGCCCCGCCGAAGTGGCGTAAAACCGGCGACCATCGCTCCAACCGGGCCAGGTCGGCGTTCGCGGACCCCGTCATACCGTGGTGGGCATGACCACCCACGCCTTCTGGGTCGCCGGCCGCGAGGCCACCGGCGACGAGACGTTCGACGTCACGAATCCCTACGACGGCCGGACCGTCGGCACCGTCAGCGTCCCCACCGAGGCCCAGGTGGAGGAGGCCGTCGCCGCCGCGCACGCCGTGCGGGACGAGTTCGCCGCCACCCCGGCGCACGTCCGCGCCGCCGCCCTCGACCACGTGGCGCGCCGCCTCACCGAGCGCACCGAGGAGATCGCGCAGCTGATCTCCGCCGAGAACGGCAAGCCGGTCAAGTGGGCCCGCGGCGAGGTGGGCCGGGCGATCTCCGTCTTCCGGCTCGCCGCCGAGGAGGCCCGCCGCTGGAACGCCGGCGAGGCGCAGCGGCTCGACACCGACCAGGGCGGCACCGGCCGCCTCGCCCTCACCCGCCGCATCCCGCGCGGCGTCGTGCTGGGCATCGCCCCGTTCAACTTCCCGCTCAACCTGAGCGCCCACAAGGTGGCCCCGGCCATCGCGGTCGGCGCGCCCATCATCCTCAAGCCCGCCCCGGCGACGCCGATCTCCTCGCTGGTCCTCGGCGAGATCCTCGCCGAGACCGACCTCCCGGCCGGCTCCTGGTCCGTCCTGACCGTGCCCAACGACCGGATGCCGGCGCTGGTCCAGGACGAGCGCCTCCCGGTCATCTCCTTCACCGGCTCCGGCCCGGTCGGCTGGTCCATCCGCGACAGCGTGCCCCGCAAGCACTGCACCCTGGAGCTCGGCGGCAACGCCGCCGCCGTCGTCCTCGCGGACTGGGCGAGCGAGGCGGACCTGGAGTGGGCGGCCACCCGCATCGCCACCTTCTCCAACTACCAGGGCGGCCAGTCCTGCATCTCGGTGCAGCGGGTGATCGCCGACGCCGCCGTGTACGACCGCCTCCTGCCGCTGATCGTGGAGAAGGTCGAGGCCCAGGTCACCGGCGACCCCGCCGACGACGCCACCGACGTCGGCCCGCTGGTGAGCGAGGACGCCGCCAAGCGCGTCGAGTCCTGGGTCGACGAGGCCGTGAAGGCCGGCGCCGAGCTGCTCACCGGCGGCGTCCGGGACGGCGCCACCTACGCGCCGACCGTGCTGGCCGGCGTGCCCGACGGCGTCACCCTCTCCTGCGAGGAGGTCTTCGGCCCGGTGCTGACCGTGCAGCGGGTCGAGGGCGAGGCGGAGGCGTTCGCCGCCGTCAACGACTCGCCGTACGGCCTCCAGGCGGGCGTCTTCACGCACGACCTGCAGACCGCCTTCCGCGCCCACCGCACCCTTGAGGTCGGCGGCGTGATCATCGGCGACGTGCCGTCCTACCGCGCGGACCAGATGCCGTACGGCGGGGCCAAGCAGTCCGGCGTGGGCCGCGAGGGCGTGCGCTACGCCATGGACGACTACACCTACGAGCGCGTCATGGTGCTCACCGGGCTCGCCCTCTGAGGACCCGGCGGCCCCGGACCGTCCGGCCGGCCGCCCCGAATCACACCGGGGCGGCCTCCGGGCGGGGTGGCCGGGGGCCACAATGGGGGGATGACTGACAGCCCTGCCCCGCTCGCCGACCCTCATCTCGTCTTCGATCCGTCCGACGGGCCGAGGGACGTGGTGATCCTCGGCTCCACCGGGTCGATCGGCACCCAGGCCATCGACCTCGTGCTCCGCAACCCGGACCGCTTCCGGGTGACCGCGCTGTCCGCCGCCGGCGGGCGGGTCGACCTGCTCGCCGAGCAGGCCCACCGGCTGCGGGTGCGGACCGTGGCGGTGGCCAGGGCGGACAAGGCCGCCGAGCTGCGCGAGGCGCTCGCCGCGCGGTACGGGTCCGAGCCGCTGCCGGAGATCCTCGCGGGCCCCGACGCCGCCGCGGACGTCGCCGCCTCGCCGTGCCACACGGTGCTCAACGGCATCACCGGCTCCATCGGCCTGGCCCCCACGCTGGCCGCGCTCGAGGCGGGGCGGACGCTGGCGCTCGCCAACAAGGAGTCGCTGATCGTGGGCGGCCCGCTGGTGAAGGCGGTCGCCAAGCCGGGCCAGATCATCCCGGTCGACTCCGAGCACGCGGCACTCTTCCAGGCGCTCGCCGCCGGCACCCGCGCCGACGTCCGCAAGCTGGTGGTGACCGCCTCCGGCGGTCCGTTCCGGGGCCGCGGCAAGGCCGAGCTGGCGCACGTCACCGTCGAGGACGCGCTGGCGCACCCCACCTGGGCGATGGGCCCGGTGATCACCGTGAACTCGGCGACCCTGGTCAACAAGGGCCTGGAGGTCATCGAGGCCCACCTCCTCTACGACATCCCCTTCGACCGCATCGAGGTCGTGGTCCACCCCCAGTCGTACGTGCACTCCATGGTCGAGTTCACCGACGGCTCCACGCTGGCCCAGGCCACCCCGCCGGACATGCGGGGGCCGATCGCCGTCGGCCTCGCCTGGCCGGAGCGCGTCCCGGACGCCGCCCCCGCCTTCGACTGGTCCCGGGCCTCCACCTGGGAGTTCCTCCCCCTGGACAACGACGCCTTCCCGGCCGTGAACCTCGCCCGGCACGTCGGCGAGCTCGCGGGAACCGCCCCGGCCGTGTTCAATGCCGCCAACGAGGAGTGCGTGGAGGCGTTCCTGGCCGGCCGGCTGCCGTTCCCCGCCATCATGGAGACGGTCGTCCGGGTGGTCGAGGAGCACGGCACGCCGGCCGCGGGAACTTCCCCGACCCTGCCCGACGTCCTCGAGGCGGAGACCTGGGCACGGGCCCGGGCCCGGGAACTGACGAGCGCGGAGGCGCGTGGATGACCACCACCCTGATGTTCGTGCTCGGCATGGTCGTCTTCTTCGTCGGCCTGCTGATCTCGATCGCCTGGCACGAGCTGGGACACCTGTCGACGGCCAAGCTGTTCGGCGTCCGCGTGCCGCAGTACATGGTCGGCTTCGGCCCCACCATCTGGTCGCGGAAGAAGGGCGAGACCGAGTACGGGATCAAGGCGATCCCGCTCGGCGGCTACATCCGGATGATCGGCATGTTCCCGCCCGGCAAGGACGGCCGGGTCGAGGCCCGGTCCACCTCGCCCTGGCGGGTCATGATCGAGGACGCCCGCTCGGCGGCCTACGAGGAGATCAGGCCCGGCGACGAGAACCGCATGTTCTACACGCGCAAGCCGTGGAAGCGCGTGATCGTGATGTTCGCCGGGCCGTTCATGAACCTGATCCTGGCCGTCGCGCTGTTCTTCGTCTACCTCATGGGCTTCGGCATCCGCGAGGAGACCAACGTCGTCAGCTCGGTGCAGAAGTGCGTGATCGCGGCCAGCGAGAACCGCGACGAGTGCCGGGACGGCGACCCGGCGGCCCCCGCGGCCGCCGCGGGCCTGCGGGCGGGCGACCGCATCCTCTCGGTCGGCGGGGTGGCCACCGGCGAGTGGAACGCCCTCTCCGACGCCATCCGCACCCGTGCCGGGGAGCAGGACGTCCCGGTGGTGGTCGAGCGCAAGGGCGAGCGGATCACCCTGCGCGCCGACATCACCACCAACAAGGTCGCCAAGAAGGACGACCGGGGCCTGCCGGTCCGCGGCGAGTACGTGAACGCCGGCTTCCTCGGCTTCGCCCCCGCCAGCGGCATCTTCCGCCAGGACTTCGGCGACTCCGTCGTCTGGATGGGCGACCGGGTCGAGGACGGCGTCAACGGGCTGATCGCCCTGCCGTCCAAGGTCCCCGCCCTGTGGGACGCCGCCTTCGGCGACGGACCCCGCGAGGACGACTCCCCGATGGGCGTGATCGGCGCCGCCCGGGTGGGCGGCGAGGTCTTCACCCTGGACATCCCCGCCAGCCAGCAGGTCGGCTTCTTCGTCTCCCTGGTCGCCGGGTTCAACCTGTCCCTGTTCCTGTTCAACATGCTGCCGCTGCTCCCGCTCGACGGCGGGCACATCGCCGGAGCCCTGTGGGAATCCGTCCGGCGTAACGTCGCCCGGGTTCTGCGGCGGCCCGATCCCGGCCCGTTCGACGTGGCCAAACTGATGCCGGTCGCGTACGTCGTGGCCGCCGTGTTCGTCGGCTTCACGCTGCTGGTGGGCGTGGCCGACGTGGTCAACCCGGTCCGCATCTCCTGACCGCCGCGGCCCGGCCGTCCGTTTCCTCCGCGAGGTCCCCCTTGGGGGTATTTGCTCGGAGCGGGCGTGCCGGGCCCTCGCGCAGTGCCGTAATCTCGGATCCCGGAGCCCGACCGGGGCCTCGAGCGTGTCGACACACCTCGAGCTTGATCACACCATGGGGTTGCACAGCAGATGACTGCGATTTCACTCGGCATGCCGTCCGTTCCGACCAAGGTCGCCGAGCGCCGGAAGAGCCGGCAGATCCAGGTCGGAACGGTGGCGGTGGGCGGTGACGCTCCCGTCTCGGTGCAGTCCATGACGACGACCCGGACCTCCGACATCGGCGCCACGCTCCAGCAGATCGCCGAGCTCACCGCCTCCGGCTGCCAGATCGTGCGCGTGGCCTGCCCGACGCAGGACGACGCCGAGGCCCTGCCGGTGATCGCGAGGAAGTCGCAGATCCCGGTCATCGCCGACATCCACTTCCAGCCGAAGTACGTCTTCGCCGCCATCGAGGCGGGCTGCGCGGCCGTCCGGGTCAACCCCGGCAACATCAAGCAGTTCGACGACAAGGTCAAGGAGATCGCGCAGGCCGCCAAGGAGCACGGCACGCCGATCCGCATCGGCGTCAACGCCGGCTCCCTCGACCGCCGCCTGCTCCAGAAGTACGGCAAGGCCACCCCCGAGGCGCTGGTCGAGTCCGCCCTGTGGGAGGCGTCCCTCTTCGAGGAGCACGACTTCCGCGACATCAAGATCTCGGTCAAGCACAACGACCCGGTCGTGATGATCGAGGCCTACCGTCAGCTGGCCGAGCAGTGCGACTACCCCCTGCACCTCGGCGTCACCGAGGCCGGCCCGGCGTTCCAGGGCACCATCAAGTCCGCCGTGGCCTTCGGCGCCCTGCTCTCCCAGGGCATCGGCGACACCATCCGCGTCTCGCTGTCCGCGCCTCCGGTCGAGGAGGTCAAGGTCGGCATCAAGATCCTCGAGTCGCTGAACCTGCGCCAGCGGACCCTGGAGATCGTCTCCTGCCCCTCCTGCGGACGCGCCCAGGTCGACGTCTACAAGCTGGCCGAGGAGGTCACCGCCGGCCTCACCGGCATGGAGGTCCCGCTCCGGGTCGCCGTCATGGGCTGCGTGGTGAACGGTCCGGGCGAGGCCCGCGAGGCCGACCTCGGCGTCGCCTCCGGCAACGGCAAGGGCCAGATCTTCGTCAAGGGCGAGGTCATCAAGACCGTGCCGGAGTCCAAGATCGTGGAGACCCTGATCGAGGAGGCCATGAAGCTGGCCGAGCAGATGGAGGCCGACGGCGCCGCCTCCGGCGAGCCCACCGTCTCCGTCGCCGGCTGACCGGGATACCCCGCCCCGTCACGGGGCACCAGGGAGGGATCCGCAGCCCCGCACGACCCGGCGGCGCGTCCGCCGGGCGGCAAGTACAGTGGCGGAAACCGGCAGATCCGTATGGCGAGGCCCTCCCCGTGTTGACGCAGACGACCACCAGGGTCCTGGAACCCGACGACCTGGACGCGGCGCTCGCGGTCCTCGACCGCGAGCCGGTCACGAACGCCTTCGTGGCCGCGCGCGTCCGGGTCGCCGGGCTGGACCCGTGGCGCCTCGGCGGCGAGATGTGGGGCTGGTACGAGGACGGCGTCCTCACCTCCCTCTGCTACGCGGGCGCCAACCTGGTCCCCATCTGCGCCACCCCCCGCGCCGTGCGCGCCTTCGCCGACCGGGCCCGCAGGGCCGGGCGGCGCTGCTCCTCCATCGTGGGCCCCGCCGGACCGACGTCCGAGCTCTGGCGGCTGCTCGAGCCCCACTGGGGCCCGGCCCGCGACGTCCGCGCCCGGCAGCCGCTGATGGTCACCGACCGGATGCCCGAGGATCTGGCCCCCGACCCGCGGGTGCGGCGGATCCGCAAGGACGAGATGGAGACCATCCTCCCCGCCTGCGTCGCCATGTTCACCGAGGAGGTCGGCGTCTCCCCGCTGGCCGGCGACGGCGGACTCCTCTACCAGGCGCGGGTCGCCGAACTCGTCTCCACCGGGCGGTCCTTCGCCCGCCTCGACGACGAGGGCAAGGTCGTCTTCAAGGCCGAGATCGGCGCCGCCACCCCCCACGCCTGCCAGATCCAGGGCGTCTGGGTCGCCCCCGAGTACCGCGGCCAGGGCCACGCGGCGCCCGGGATGGCCGCCGTCCTGCGGTACGCGCTGCGCGACGTGGCGCCGGTGGCCAGCCTCTACGTCAACGACTTCAACACCGCGGCCCGGGCCACCTACCGACGCGTCGGCTTCCAGGAGGTCGGCACCTTCATGAGCGTGCTGTTCT
The DNA here is from genome assembly GCF_040643475.1 of Streptomyces sp. NPDC047130. NCBI lineage: Bacteria > Bacillati > Actinomycetota > Actinomycetes > Kitasatosporales > Streptomycetaceae > Streptomyces > Streptomyces sp. NPDC047130. The sequence goes on from NZ_JBEYUK010000018.1 coordinate 79,393, forward strand.
GACCCGGCGCCCGGCCGCCCGCGCCGACGCGTGACCCCCGGCCCCGGGGACAGTACGCGCTCCGGCCTCGGGGACGGCTTCCCCCCGGCCTCGGGGATGGCTTCCGCTCCGGCTTCGGGAACGGCTCGCCCCGGCTTCGGAGACGGCTCCGCCCGGGTCCGGGGGCGGCTCGTGCTCCGGATTGCTAGACGGCTCCGGCTCCGGGGGCCGCTTCGGGGACGGTTCCGGTGGATGTCATCCGGCGGTCAGCGGGTAGTCTCCCGACATGCCGAACACCCCCTCCGGCCCCGTGGTCATCGCCCCCATCGACCTGTCGTCGCGGGTCGACGAGGCGCTCGCCGTGCAGGCGGAGGCGTTCGGGCTCGGCGAGGACGAGATCGCGGTCCGCCGGCAGATCGTCCAGCGCCACATGACCCTCCGCGGCGCCCGGGCCCTCGGCGCCACCACCCCCGACGGACGGCTCGCCGGGTTCGTCTACGGCATGCCCAACGACCGCTCCCACTGGTGGTCCACCGTCGTCGAGCCCTACCTGAGGGCCCTGGGCAACGACCACTGGCTGGACGACTCCTTCGTCATCACCGAGCTGCACGTCCACCCCCGCCACCAGAAGCAGGGCATCGGACGGGCCCTGATCACCGCGATCACCGACACCGCGGACGAGCCCCGGTCGATCCTCTCCGCCATCGACCACGAGAGCCCCGCGCGCCGCCTCTACCGCGCCCTGGGCTACGCCGACCTCGCCCGCCGCGTGCACTTCCCCAGCGCCACCGTCCCCTACGCGGTGATGGGCGCGCCGCTGCCGCTGCACCGCTGAGCGGGCGCCCCGGACACCCGTCGGGGGGCAAACCGATTTCCGCCGCCGCCCGCCGCCCGGCTAACCTCGGGGCCATCACCCTTACGCAGCAGGAGTAACAAACATGGCCCAGGTCCAGCGCATGTCCCGGTTGATGGCGAAGACCCTGCGCGACGACCCGGCCGACGCCGAGGTCCTCAGCCACAAGCTGCTCGTCCGCGCCGGCTTCGTCCGCCGCACCGCCGCGGGCGTCTGGTCCTGGCTGCCGCTCGGCAAGAAGGTCCTCGCCAACGTCGAGCGGATCGTCCGCGAGGAGATGGACGCCATCGGCGCCCAGGAGGTGCTGCTCCCCGCCCTCCTGCCGCGGGAGCCCTACGACGCCACCGGCCGCTGGGACGAGTACGGCCAGGAACTGTTCCGCCTCAAGGACCGCAAGGGCGCCGACTACCTCCTCGGCCCCACCCACGAGGAGATCTTCACCCTGCTGGTGAAGGACCAGGCGTCCTCCTACAAGGACCTGCCGGTCATCCTGTACCAGATCCAGAACAAGTTCCGGGACGAGGCCCGCCCCCGGGCCGGCGTGCTGCGCGGCCGCGAGTTCCTGATGAAGGACTCCTACTCCTTCGACACCGAGGACGAGGGCCTGGCCCAGTCGTACGCGCTGCACCGCGAGGCCTACCAGAAGGTCTTCGCGCGCCTCGGCCTCGACTACCGCATCTGCGCCGCCACCGCCGGCGCCATGGGCGGCTCCAAGTCCGAGGAGTTCCTGGCCCCCGCCGAGGCCGGCGAGGACACCTTCGCCGACTGCCCGAACTGCGAGTTCGCCGCCAACACCGAGGCCGTCTCCTTCGCGCTCCGGCCGGTGGACGCCGCCGGTCTGCCGGCCCTGGAGGAGATCCCCACCCCGGACACCCCCACCATCGAGACGCTGGCCGCCTCGCTGGGCGTGCCGGCCTCCGCCACCCTGAAGAACCTGCTGGTCAAGGTCGACGGCGAGATCGTCGCGGTGGGCGTGCCGGGCGACCGCGAGGTCGACCTGGGCAAGGTCGAGGCCCACTTCGCGCCGGCCGCGGTCGAACTGGTCACCGCCGAGGACTTCACCGGCCGCGCGGACCTGGTCCGCGGCTACGTCGGCCCGCAGGGCCTGGAGAAGGTCACCTACATCGCCGACCCCCGCGTCGCCCCCGGCACCGCGTGGATCACCGGCGCCAACAAGGAGCACACCCACGCGAAGAACGTCGTCGCCGGCCGCGACTTCGAGGTCGACGCCTACGTGGACGTCGTGGTCGTCGAGGAGGGCGACCCCTGCCCCAACTGCGGCACCGGCCTGAAGCTGGACCGCGCCATCGAGATCGGCCACATCTTCCAGCTGGGCCGCAAGTACACCGACGCGATGAAGCTGGACGTGCTCGGCCAGAACGGCAAGCCGGTCCGGGTCACCATGGGCTCGTACGGCATCGGCGTCACCCGCGCGGTGGCGGCGCTGGCGGAGCAGACGGCCGACGACAAGGGCCTGTGCTGGCCGGCCGAGGTCGCGCCCGCCGACGTCCACGTGGTCGCCGCGGGCAAGGCCGCCCAGACGGAGCTGGCCCTGGAGGTCTCCGAGCAGCTGGCCGCCCGGGGCGTCCGGGTGCTGGTGGACGACCGCGCCGGGGTCTCGCCGGGCGTGAAGTTCACCGACGCCGAACTGATCGGCGTACCGAAGATCCTGGTCGCCGGGCGCCGCACGGCCGAGGGCGTCGTCGAGCTGAAGGACCGCCGCACGGGCGAGCGCGAGGAACTCCCCGTCGCCGAGGCCGTCGCCCGCCTCACCGCGTAGTCACGCCCCCACGGCCCCGGGCTCCCGCCGACCGACCGCACCGCGTCGGCCAGGGGCCCGGGGCCGCGCGTTCGCGCCGTACGCGCGCCCGAATGCGGCGGCGAAGACGGACCCGGACGCGTGGGGTCAGAGCCAGGTGGCGAAGTCGAGCAGCCAGTCGGCGTCGCGGAGGCGGCCGACGCGGCGGGCCCGGAGCCCGGACTCGACGGCGCGGAAGACGGTCCACCCCCGCAGCCGCTCCCGGTCCACCTCCAGCGACTCCGCCAGCTTCTTCACCCGCCGCCGCGTCGTCGCCGCCCCCGACGGCATCGCGACCAGGTCCTCCACCCGGTCGCGCACCAGCCGTGCCAGGTCGAAGGCGCACTCACCGACCACCGGGTCCGGCCCCACCGCCAGCCACGGCATCCGCTCCCCGGCCAGCACCTTGCTCTGCCGGAACGTGCCGTGCAGCAGCCGCCGCTCCGGCGGGTCGGCCAGCAGCTCGGCCCGCAGCCCCAGCGCGGTGTCCAGCAGCCCCGCCGCCTCGTCGTCGGGACCCCGCACACCGGCCCGCATGGCCTCGGCCTGCCGCCCCGTGCGCTCCTCCACCGTCTCGAAGACGTGGTCGGACGGCGGCTCGACCCACAGCCGCCGCAGCGTCGCCGCCCCCTCCAGCAGCGCCTTGGCCTCCGGCAGCGTCCGCACCGAGACGTCCGGTTTCAGCCGCTCCAGCAGCAGCGCGCCCTCGACCGGCCCGGTCCCCGCGTCCAGCAACTGCGCCGCGCCGAGCCCGTGCCAGTGCGCCAGCGCAGCCCGTTCGCTCGCCGGCCGCGAGCGCGGCGGGATCAGCTTGAGCACGGCGGGGGAGCCGTCGGCGCGCCGTACCAGCACGACGAGCGAGCTCCGCCCGCCCGGCACCTGCACCCGCTCCACCGTCAGGCCGAGCGCGGCCACGGCCCTGTCCAGGGCCTCGGGCAGCCCGCGCAGCCATTCCTCGCCCCCGGTGGTCTCCGCCAGTGCCCTGACCAGGCGCGGCGGCGGTTCGAAAGCCATGCGCGAGTCGTTCCCCTTCTGCTGTGCCGGCGGTCACGCCCGTTCGGCGAGCCCAGGGAAGGCTACGCCGCCGCCCCGCCAGCGGGCCGCCCGGACCGCCGCGTCCCGCAGCGCGTCGGCCGCGGCCCGGCGCCGCTCTCCCCGCCCGGACCGCACCAGTTCGGCGTAGACCACGGCCAGCCGGTCCTCCAGCTCGGCGGCCAGGCGCACCGCCGCGTCGCCGTCCGGCACCTCGAACGGCAGCGCGTACGCCGCCTCCGCGGCCGCCGGTTCGCCGCCCAGGTCCCGCACCGCGCGGACCAGGTCGTCCCGGCGGGCCCGGTGGGCCTCGAAGGCATCACGGGCCTCCGACCGCCGCCCGTCGCCGACCCGGCCGCCGACCACCCCGTAGCCGTAGACCGCCGCGTGCTCCGCCCGCAGCGCCGCCTGAACCGCCTCCAGACTCATCCCGTTCCCCTCCATCGGTCAGTCGTTCCTCAGCAGGTACACGTGGGCCGCCCCGGCCGCGGCGACCGAGGCCAGCAGCCGGGCGGCGTCACCGCCCAGGACGTCCAGCTCCTTGGTGCGGCGCGCGGACAGCTCCTGCTCGGCCCCCGCCAGCGAGCCCAGCGCCTCCTTCTCGTCGCCGGGCACCGCGGTCCCCGACGGGGAGCCGGACGCCGAGCCCGACGGAGGGCCGGACGGGACGGGCGACGCGGAGGACGGGCCGGACGGCGCCGGCGAGGCCGTCGGCCCGGCCTGGCCGCGGCACGCCTCGGCGTGCCGCAGCGCCGCGTCCCGCAGGGGCGTCAGCCGGGCGGCCAGCCCGGGATGGACCGCCAGGACCGCGTCGTACGAGGCCGCGAGCTCGGCGCTGTCCGCCGCGGCGCGGAGCAGGGCCCGCTCGTCGGCGGTCGCGGTGCGCGCGGCGTCGGGACGGCCGGGGGAGGAGCCGGCGGAGCAGGCGGCGAGCAGCGCCGCCGCCGCTCCCGACGCCGCGGCGAGCAGGGTTCTTCGGCGCGGCCCGGAGCGCGGGCGCGGGGGAGTCAACGACACGGCGGGCGTCCTCGGTCGAGTGGCGGGTGCCTGGTGCTGTCGGCGTGGACCTGCTCCCGCCGGGTTCGCCGGGACCTCCACGGCTCCGCCCGGTCGAAGTGACGTTCCGTCACCCCGTCAACTCCCGCCGACAGATGTGTGATCACCGTACCCGCGTCCGAGTCCCGCGCCGACGACCGGTGCTGCGGCACGGCGGGCGGGACACCCGGTGGGCGGCAACACCCCCCGCGACCGGATACCCTTTGACCTGACACGCGACCCATCCCACAACAGCACACGCGGCCGAGGAGTCACCCGGATGAGCACCACCCAGAGCGAGAGGCTGCGAGAGCTGCTGGAGCCGCTCGTCGCCTCCCAGGGGCTCGACCTCGAGGAGATCGAGGTGGAGACCGTCGGCCGCAAGCGGGTGCTGCGCGTCACCGTGGACTCCGACACGGGCGCCGACCTGGACCGGATCGCCGATGTGAGCCGCGCGCTCTCGGCGGAGCTGGACACCACGAACGCGATGGGCGAGGCGGAGTACACCCTCGAGGTCGGCACCCCGGGCGCCGAGCGGGCCCTCACCGAGCACCGGCACTACGTGCGCGCCACCGGCCGGCTGGTCAGGTTCCAGCTCGCCGAGGGCGGCGAACTGGTCGCCCGGATCCTCGGCGTCGACGACGAGGGCCTCGATCTGGAGGTCCCGGGTGTCAAGGGCCGCAAGGCCACCACACGCAGGCTCGCCTTCCCGGACGTCGCGAAGGCGCGGGTCCAGGTCGAGTTCGGCCGCAAGAACACGAATGACGAGGAGGCGTAGCCGTGGACATCGACATGAGCGCCCTGCGGGGCCTGGTGCGGGAGAAGGAGATCTCCTTCGACCTGCTGGTCGAGGCGATCGAGTCGGCCCTCCTCATCGCCTACCACCGGACCGAGGGAAGCCGCCGCCGCGCGCGCGTCGTGCTCGACCGGGAGAGCGGTCACGTGACCGTGTGGGCGAAGGAGGACCCGGACGAGCTCGAGGAGGGGCAGGAGCCCCGCGAGTTCGACCACACCCCGTCCGACTTCGGCCGGATCGCCGCGACCACCGCCAAGCAGGTCATCCTGCAGCGGCTGCGCGACGCCGAGGACGACGCGACGTTGGGCGAGTACGCCGGCCGTGAGGGCGACATCGTGACCGGTGTCGTCCAGCAGGGCCGCGACCCCAAGAACGTGCTCGTGGACATCGGCAAGCTGGAGGCCATCCTGCCGGTGCAGGAGCAGGTCCCCGGCGAGGACTACAAGCACGGCACGCGACTGCGGTCGTACGTCGTCCGGGTGGCCCGCGGTGTCCGCGGCCCCTCGGTGACGCTGTCGCGCACCCACCCGAACCTGGTGAAGAAGCTCTTCGCCCTGGAGGTCCCGGAGATCGCCGACGGCAGCGTCGAGATCTCCGCGATCGCCCGCGAGGCCGGCCACCGCACCAAGATCGCCGTGCGTTCCACGCGCAGCGGCCTCAACGCCAAGGGCGCCTGCATCGGCCCCATGGGCGCCCGGGTCCGCAACGTGATGAACGAGCTCAACGGCGAGAAGATCGACATCGTCGACTGGTCGGACGACCCGGCCGAGATGGTGGCCAACGCGCTGTCCCCCGCCCGGGTGAACAAGGTGGAGGTCGTGGACCTCGCCGCCCGGTCCGCCCGGGTGACGGTGCCGGACTACCAGCTCTCGCTGGCGATCGGCAAGGAGGGCCAGAACGCCCGCCTCGCCGCCCGCCTGACCGGCTGGCGGATCGACATCCGTCCGGACACCGAGCAGGACGGCCAGGGCGCCTGAACCGGGGCCCGGCCCCACCGGGAATCAGGGTGTGACCTGCGGCACGGAATGTTTGAGCCGTGTCAACGGTTGACATCAGGACAGAGACGACCGTGCGATGCCTGCCCGCTCGGGCCGGTGTCGGTACGGGGAGGTAGACTGAGCTGTGTCTGGCCGGACGCTTACCCAGGCGCGCCCTGAACACGGCCCTGAACGCACGTGCGTGGGGTGCAGGGAGCGGGCGGCCAAGGACGAGCTGCTGCGGATCGTGGCGGTCGAGGGCGAGTGCGTCCCCGATCATCGCGGTACGCTGCCGGGCCGGGGTGCGTATCTGCACCCCGCCGTGGTCTGTCTCGACCAGGCGGTCCGCCGCAAGGCGTTCCCCCGGGCGTTCCGCGCCCAGGGAGTGCTCGACACGGCGGCACTGCGCCGACATGTCGAGCGGACGACCGTCGCCGATTCGGCGGCAACGTAAGAAGCGTCGCGCGGAGAAGCCGCGCGGCCCAGGTACCTCGCGAGTCTGAAAGCAGGTCGAGATTGCGATGAGCACTCGATGAGTACGCGATGAGTACGCCCATGAAGTAGCGACGGTCCGGCTTCCAACCCGGACCTCAAAGGAGCGAAGTGGCTAAGGTCCGGGTATACGAACTCGCGAAGGAGTTCGGAGTTGAGAGCAAGGTCGTCGTGGCCAAGCTCCAGGAACTCGGTGAATTCGTCCGATCGGCGTCCTCGACGATCGAGGCGCCCGTTGTGCGCAAACTGACTGACGCCTTCCAGCAGGGTGGTGGCGGCAAGGCCGCCCCGAAGCCCGGCGCGAAGAAGGCCGCCCCCAAGCCCGCCCCCGCGCCGTCCCCGGCGCAGGCGGCACGTCCGGCTGCCCCGAAGCCGCCGGCCGCCCCCAAGCCCGCGGCGGAGAAGCCCGCGGGCGGTGCGCCGACCCCCGGTCCGCGCCCCACCCCGGGCCCCAAGCCCGGCCCGAAGCCGCCGGCCGCGCCGGCTGCTCCGGCCCAGCCGGAGTTCACCGCTCCGCCCGCCCCCGCCGCCCCCGCGCCGCGCCCCGCCGCGCGTCCGGGCCAGGGCGCCCCGAAGCCCGGCGGCCGTCCGGCCGGCCCGGGTCAGGGTCAGGGCGGTCAGGGTGGCCAGGGTGGCGGCCGTCCCGGCCAGGCACCCCGTCCGGGTCAGGCTCCGCGTCCGGGCGCCCGTCCGGCCGGTCCCCGTCCGGGCAACAACCCCTTCACCTCCGGCGGCAACGCCGGCATGGCGCGTCCGCAGGCTCCCCGCCCGCAGGGCGCCCGTCCGGGCCCCGGCGGCGCTCCCGGCGCCGGTCCGCGTCCGCAGGCCCCCGGCCAGGGCGGCGGTCCCCGTCCCCAGGCTCCGGGCGGCGCGCGTCCGACCCCGGGCGGCATGCCCCGTCCGCAGGGCGGTCCCCGTCCCGGCGGCGGCCCCGGCGGCCCGCGTCCGAACCCCGGCATGATGCCGCAGCGTCCCGCTGCGGGCCCGCGTCCCGGCGGCGGCCCCGGCGGCCGTGGTCCGGCCGGCGCCGGCCGTCCCGGCGGCGGCGGTCGTCCGGGCGGCGGCGGCTTCGCCGGCCGTCCGGCCGGTCCCGGTGGCGGCGGTCGTCCCGGTGGCGGCGGCGGCTTCGCCGGTCGCCCCGGTGGCGGCGGTCCCGGTGGCGGTGGCGGCGGCTTCGGCGGTCGTCCCGGCTTCGGCGGTCGTCCCGGCGGCCCCGGTGGCCGTGGCGGCACGCAGGGCGCCTTCGGCCGTCCCGGCGGTCCGGCGCGTCGTGGCCGCAAGTCGAAGCGGCAGCGCCGTCAGGAGTACGAGGCCATGCAGGCCCCGTCGGTCGGCGGCGTGATGCTGCCTCGCGGCAAGGGCGAGACCATTCGCCTGTCGCGCGGTGCGTCGCTCACCGACTTCGCGGAGAAGATCAACGCCAACCCGGCGTCGCTCGTCGCGGTCATGCTGAACCTCGGCGAGATGGTCACCGCGACGCAGTCCGTCTCCGACGAGACGCTGCAGCTCCTCGCCGACGAGATGAACTACACCGTTCAGATCGTCTCCCCCGAGGAGGAGGACCGCGAGCTGCTCGAGTCCTTCGACCTCGAGTGGGGCGAGGACGAGGGCGACGAGGAGGACCTGGTCGTCCGTCCGCCGGTCGTCACGGTCATGGGTCACGTCGACCACGGAAAGACCCGACTGCTCGACGCGATCCGCAAGACCAACGTCATCGCGGGCGAGGCCGGCGGCATCACCCAGCACATCGGTGCCTACCAGGTCGCGACCGAGGTCAACGACGAAGAGCGCCGGATCACCTTCATCGACACCCCGGGTCACGAGGCGTTCACCGCCATGCGTGCCCGTGGTGCCCGCTCCACCGACATCGCGATCCTGGTCGTCGCGGCCAACGACGGCGTCATGCCGCAGACGGTCGAGGCGCTGAACCACGCCAAGGCGGCCGACGTGCCGATCGTGGTCGCGGTCAACAAGATCGACGTCGAGGGCGCGGACCCGACCAAGGTGCGCGGTCAGCTGACCGAGTACGGCCTGGTGGCCGAGGAGTACGGCGGCGACACCATGTTCGTCGACATCTCCGCCAAGCAGGGCCTGAACATCGACAGCCTGCTCGAGGCGGTCGTCCTGACCGCCGACGCCTCGCTCGACCTGCGTGCCAACCCGCACCAGGACGCGCAGGGCATCGCGATCGAGTCCCGTCTGGACCGCGGCCGCGGTGCCGTGGCCACCGTCCTCGTCCAGCGCGGTACCCTCCGCGTCGGCGACACGATGGTGGTGGGCGACGCCTACGGCCGCGTGCGGGCGATGCTCGACGACAGCGGCGCCAACGTCGCCGAGGCGGGTCCGTCCACCCCGGTGCAGGTGCTGGGTCTGACCAACGTCCCGGGCGCCGGCGACAACTTCATCGTGGTGGACGAGGACCGTACGGCCCGTCAGATCGCGGAGAAGCGCGCCGCCCGCGAGCGGAACGCCGCGTTCGCCAAGCGCACGCGCCGCGTCTCCCTCGAGGACCTGGACAAGGTGCTCAAGGCCGGCGAGGTCCAGCAGCTCAACCTCATCATCAAGGGTGACGCTTCCGGTTCGGTCGAGGCCCTCGAGTCCTCGCTGCTCCAGCTGGACGTCGGCGAGGAGGTCGACATCCGCGTCCTGCACCGCGGCGTCGGTGCGGTCACGGAGTCCGACATCGACCTGGCGATGGGCTCCGACGCCATCGTGATCGGCTTCAACGTGCGCGCCGCCGGGCGTGCCGCGCAGATGGCCGAGCGCGAGGGTGTGGACGTCCGGTACTACTCGGTCATCTACCAGGCGATCGAGGAGATCGAGGCGGCCCTCAAGGGCATGCTCAAGCCGGAGTACGAGGAGGTCGAGCTCGGCACCGCGGAGATCCGCGAGGTCTTCCGCTCGTCCAAGCTCGGCAACATCGCCGGTGTGCTCATCCGCTCCGGCGAGGTCAAGCGGAACACCAAGGCCCGCCTGCTGCGCGACGGCAAGGTCGTCGCGGAGAACCTCAACATCGAGGGCCTGCGTCGCTTCAAGGACGACGTCACCGAGATCCGCGAAGGCTACGAGGGTGGTATCAACCTCGGAAACTTCAACGACATCAAGGTCGACGACGTCATCGCGACGTACGAGATGCGCGAGAAGCCGCGCTCGTAAGGGAGCGGCTCACGGTGGCCGGCGGTACCTCGGTACCGCCGGCCACCGGCGTGTGGGCGGCCTCCGGGTGGCTCCCGTGCGGTTTCCGGGCGGTCTTCGGACAGTCTCCGGGCCGCCGCGGGGGCTGCCCGGAGGCCGCCCGGGGCGCCGTAATTAATCGTCGGCGGAGCCGCGATGCGGGGTACGGTTCAAGGAGCCACCGATCCCGGACCGGCGGGTCATCCGGACACACCATGTACGTGGGGACTCTGTCCTTCGACATCCTCCTCGGCGACATACGCTCGCTGAAGGAGAAGCGCTCCATCGTCCGCCCCATCGTCGCCGACCTGCAACGCAAGTTCGCGGTCAGCGCCGCCGAGGTGGACCACCTGGATCTCCACCGCAGGGCCGGCATCGGCCTGGCGGTGGTCTCCGGGGACGCGTCGCACGTGACCGACATACTGGACCGCTGCGAGCGGATGGTCGCCGGCCGCCCGGAGGTGGAGCTGCTGTCCGCGAGACGGCGGTTCCACGGCGACGACGACTGATGCACACGGATTACGAACAGGAACAGGAACGGGAGACGGACCAGTGGCCGACAACGCGCGGGCGAAGAGGCTGGCGGACCTCATCCGAGAGGTGGTGGCCCAGAAGCTGCAGCGTGGGATCAAGGACCCGCGGCTCGGCTCACACGTCACCATCACGGACACCCGGGTGACCGGGGACCTTCGGGAGGCGACCGTCTTCTACACGGTCTACGGCGACGACGAGGAGCGCAAGGCCGCCGCGGCCGGACTGGAGAGCGCCAAGGGCATCCTGCGCTCCGAGGTCGGCCGGGCCGCCGGGACGAAGTTCACGCCCACCCTCACCTTCGTCGCCGACGCACTGCCGGACACCGCCCGGACCATCGAGGACCTCCTCGACAAGGCCCGGCAGTCCGACGCCAAGGTGCGCGAGGCGTCCGCGGGCGCCAGCTACGCGGGCGGCGCGGACCCCTACCGCAGGCCGGAGGACGACGCCGACGACGAGACCGCGGCCGGGACGGACGACACCACCGCATGACGCAGCACACCCCCACGCCCGACGGCCTTGTCATCGTCGACAAGCCGTCGGGCTTCACCTCGCACGACGTGGTCGCCAAGATGCGGGGGATCGCGAAGACCCGCCGCGTCGGCCACGCCGGCACGCTCGACCCGATGGCCACCGGCGTGCTGGTGCTCGGCGTCGAGCGGGCCACCAAGCTCCTCGGGCACCTGGCGCTCACCGAGAAGGAGTACCTCGGCACCGTCCGGCTCGGCCAGACCACGGTCACCGACGACGCCGAGGGCGAGATCACCGCGTCCGCCGACACCACCGGGATCACCCGTGAGGCGATCGCCGAGGGCGTCGCCGAACTGACCGGCCGCATCATGCAGGTGCCGTCCAAGGTCAGCGCCATCAAGATCAACGGCGTGCGGTCCTACAAGCGGGCCCGCGAGGGCGAGGAGTTCGACATTCCGGCCCGCCCGGTGACGGTCTCCTCCTTCCAGGTGCACGACGTCCGCGGCGCGACCGCCGAGGACGGCACCGCGGTGACCGACCTGGTCGTCTCCGTGGTCTGCTCCTCCGGCACCTACATCCGGGCGCTCGCCCGCGACCTCGGCGCCGGACTCGGCGTGGGCGGTCACCTGACCGCGCTGCGGCGCACCCGCGTGGGTCCCTACCGCATCGACGCCGCCCGAACGCTCGACCAGCTCCAGCAGGAGCTGACCGTGATGCCGGTGGCCGAGGCCGCGGCCGCCGCGTTCCCGCGCTGGGACGTCGACGCCCGGCGCGCCCGGCTGCTGCTGAACGGCGTCCGCCTGGAGATGCCCGACGAGTACGCCGACCGCGGGCCGGTCGCCGTCTTCGGGCCGGACGGCGTCCTCCTGGCGCTCGTCGAGGCGCTGAAGGGCAAGGCCAAGAGCCTGGCCGTCTTCGCCTGAGCTCCGTCGCCCGCGCGGACGGGACCGCGCCCGGCGGGACCGCCTGACCGGTCCCGCCCTCCGGCCCGGCCCTCCGGTCCCGCCCCCCGGCCCCGCAACGCCTACCGCTGCGGGACCCCCGGCTCCGCCGGGGCCGGGCGCGGGGCTTCTTCCGGTTCGGCCGGCTCCGGTTGCGGGGGACCCGGTTCGGTGAGCTCCGGTCGCGGGAGCCTCTGGTTCCGTCGGGGCCCGCCGCGCGGCTTCCGGTTCGGCCGGTTTCGGCTGTGGGAGACCCGGATCGGTGGTTCCGGTTGCCGGGCGCCCGGTTTCATCGGATCCGGTTGTGTGTGGGGGGAGGGTTCGGTCCGCTCCGGCCGCGGGGCCCCCTTCGGTTCCGCTGGGGCCGGCTGTGGGGCTTCCGGTTCGGTCGGCATCGGTGGCGGGGACCGGGTTCGGCGGGTTCCGGTTGCCGGACCGTCGGCTCCGGCCGCGGGGGAGTTGGTCGCGTCCGCTTCCGCTGCGGGGCTTCCGGCGGTTCGGCGTCGGCGTCCTCGGACGGGCTGTCGTCCCGGTGGGACCGTGGAGCGGCGGCGTCACGGGGACGCTCCGCCGCTCCACGGGTTTCCCCCTCGGTTCCCCCGGTGGAAGCTCTTTCCATCCGCTCCGTGATATTCACCCGTCCGGACGGGCGCTCGGAGTGAACGGAGGGAGCGGAAGGGGGCGCGTTTCCCCGCACCCCCGCGCCGCTGATCTTCGTCGGCCTACCGTCGGAGCCGAGCGGCACGGCAGCGGGAGGACGGGCATGGCGGGAGCGAACGCGGGGACGGAGGGCGTCCGGCGGCGGCCGGACGACACTCGCGCCGTCCCCGGGGCGGCACTGGTCACCCTCTGCGACCCCGCCGGACGCCCCCGCGGAACCGGCTTCGTCGCCGACCACCACGGCACCGTGATCACCGCCCACGAGGTGGTGGAGGGCCTGCCCCGGCCGCTGGTCCGGGCCGGTGAACAGCTCGTGACCGTGCCCGAGGGCGCCGTCACCCCGCTGCCCGGCCTCGGCCTCGCCCTGGTGCGCGCCGACGGGCTCGAAGCCGCCCCGCTGCCCGTCTCCCCGCGCGCCGCCGTCGGCCCCGGCGCCTACGTCCGGATCGTCGCCGCCGGGCTCCGCGAGGCCCGGGTGCTCGGGGTGACCGACGCCGTCCACCGGTCCCGCACCGTGCGCGGCGTCCTCGAACTCGCCATCGGCACGGCCGGACGCGAGGCGCTTCGGCCCGGCGGAGGCGCCGCCGGGGGACCCGTGCTCGACCCGGTCACCGGCGCGGTGCTCGGCGTCGTCGCCACCGACCTGCGCTCCGGCCCGCCCGGCTCCGCCCAGGACCTCGCCACGGGCCCGGACCTGCTCGGCGGGCACCGCGCCGCCGGGTACGCCCTGCCGCTGACGGCCGCTCCCGGCCCGCTCGCCGAACTGCTGGCCCGCAACGCCGCCACCGTCCCCGCCTACGGCCCCGACCTCAACCTCGCCGCCCTGGTCGAGCTCACCGCCACCTCGGTGGCCTCCGACGGACCCGCCCGCGGACCGGTCGAGCCCGTGCCGCGGGCTGCGGTGGAACGCAAGTTCACCGCGTTCGAGCAGGGCTCCGCCCCCGTGCTGGGACTGGTCGGCCCGCCCGGCAGCGGCCGGACCACCGCCCTGGCCGAGCTGGCCTCCCGCCGGCACCGCGCCGCCGACGCCGCCGCCCCCACCCTCTGGCTGCGGGGGGCCGACCTCCAGGACACCGACACCTCGGTGGCCGACGCCGCCCGCCGCGCCCTGGACCGGGCCGCCCGGATCGCCGCGGCCGCCCGCTTCCCGCCCACGGCCGACGCGACCCACGAGGCACCCCCTGACGCGGCCTGGCTCGGGGACCTCTCGCCCGAGCGGATCGCCCGCATCGCCCGGGACGCCGGACGGCCCCTGCTGATCGTGCTGGACGGGCCCGAGGAGATGTCGCCCCTCCTCGCCCACCGGCTGCCCGCCTGGACCGAGGGCACCGCCGACTGGCTCCTCGCCGCCGGCGCCCGGATGGCCGTCGGCTGCCGCGCCGAGTACTGGGAACGGGCCGGCGCCGAGTTCCCGCCCGAACTCCTCCACGTCCCCGCGGGCGACCACGCCGGCACCGGAACCCTCCCGCCCTGCCTGCGCCTCGGCGACCTCACCGTCGAGGAGGCCCGCCTCGCCCGCAGCCGGTACCGCATCCCCGACGGCGTGCTCACCGGGAGCGACGCCCGGCACCCGCTCACCCTCCGGCTGCTCGCCGCCGTGCGCGCCGCCCTGCCCGACGCCGAGGACCGCCCGCTCACCCGGCACGAGGTGTTCGCCGCCCACCTGGACCTCGTCTGCCTGCGCGTCGCCGTCCGGCTGGCCGCCACCGGGGGCCGGCGCGGCACCGCCATCCGCCGCCTCGCCGCCAAGGTGGCCGGACAGGTCCACGAGGCGGCCCGCCGCAGCCTCGGCCCGGGGCAGGGCGAACTCGACCGGGACTCCTTCGAGGCGGTCTTCCCCTGGGGGCCCGCCCCCGCGCGCCTCGGCGGCGGCACCGGCTGGGCCCGCGCCGTGCTCACCGAGGGCCTGCTGGTCCCGGCCGGCGCCGGATACCGTTTCGCCGACGAGGAGTTCGCCGACTGGCTCCAGGGCGTCCACCTCGACGTCGACGAGGCGCTGCGCGCCCTGGTGCTGCGCCGCCGCGCCGGCGAGGCCGCCGGACACCCCCTCCCGGTGCCCCGGCACCGCATCGGCCCCGTCGTCCAGGCGCTGCTCCACCTGGGCCGTGACCACGGCCCCGTGGAGCTCGGCCGCCGCCTGAGCGCGCTGGCCGCCGCCATGGAGACCGCCGGTGACCCCTGGTGGGCCGCCCGGCTCCTCTCCGGCGCCCTGCTCGGCCTGCCCGACGCCGCCCCGCACACCCTGCTGCTGCGCGGCCTCGCCGACCGGACCGCCGCCCGCCAGCGCGACGGCCGGCCCGCGCCCGAGGAGTTCGGCCCCGCCTTCTGGACCGCCCTCCCGCTGGACACCGGGGAACGCCTCGGACTGCTCCACCGCCTGCTGGTCACCGCCCCGGCCGGCACCGGCAGCCGCTGGCTGGACGCGACGGCCCGGCTGCTCGCGGAGGACCCCGGCCCCGCCCAGCGGCAGCTCACCCACTGGTTCGACGACGCACGCCCGCTGCCCGCCGCCCCCCACGCCACGGTCGCCTCCGCCGCCCAGGCCCTGCTCTACACCCACCGGCACCGCGGCCTGGACGACCTCACCGAGGCACTGGCCGACCGTGCCCACCCCAAGGCCGCCGAACTGCTCGCCGTCCTCGCCGAGGAGGAACCCGCCGCGCTCTGCCGCGCCGTCGACCGCTGGGCGCACGACCCGAGGACCGGCCGCCGCGTCGCCGCCGTCACCCACGGCCGCCTCGCCGCCCGGCACGCCCGCACCGACGCCGACCGCGACCTGCTGCGCCACGCCGCCCTCGCCCTGCTGTCCCGCCCCGAGGACGCCGCGCTGCACGGCGGGGCGCTCGCCGTCCTGGTCCGCGACCCCCGCACCCGCGCCCGCCACCTCCCCGACGCCCTGCGGCGCTTCGTGGCCGGCGACCCGCAACTGCCCGCCGAGGCACTGGTGCCCGCCCTGGCCACCCACCCCGAGCCGGTGCTCGACGCCTTCCGCGACCGGCTCCGGCAGCCCGGCGGCGGCGAGGCGCTGGACGCCCTCGCCGAGGTGACCGTGCCCGCCCTGGCCCGGCGGATCGCCGTCCTGGTCCGCGAGGCGGTCGAGAACTGCGGCTCCCCCCGCGGCACGCCCTCCGTCGCCGCCGCCGTCGCCGGGTACGTCGACCGCCGCCTCGACCACGGTCCGACCGTGCGGGCGGTCCTGCTTCCGCTGGTCACCGGGCTGATCGCGGACGGCCCGCCACCGGTGCGGGCCGCGCTGGCCGCGGTGCTGGCACGGCCCGGCACGCCCGCCTCCCGCCCACTGCGGCAGGAGCTGCTGGCCCGGCTGCTGGAGAGCGAGGGCGAGCCGGTGGTGGCCGCGGTGGTGCCTGCCGCCGCGCCCCCCGCACCGGGCCCCCGCCCGGCGGCGGGAGCCTCCGCCGGCTGAGCGCGGAACGCCCGCCGAGGCCGTCCGGTGGTGCCGGGCGGGACCGGGGAGGTCACTTTCCTGTCCCGATCAGCTGTCGATACGTGGTCGATCGGCCGTCGATCGCCCATGCCGATGCCGGTCGCCCGGCGGCGGCATGGCACTCTTGGAGCTGCATCACAGGCACACACGGACACGGGTTCGACGAGGAGCGGTCACAGTGCAGCGCTGGCGTGGCTTGGAGGACATCCCCCAGGACTGGGGGCGCAGCGTCGTCACCATCGGCTCCTACGACGGGGTGCACCGCGGGCATCAGCTGATCATCCGCCACGCCGTGGAGCGCGCCCGGGCCCTCGGCGTCCCCTCCGTGCTGGTCACCTTCGACCCGCACCCCAGCGAGGTCGTCCGCCCCGGCAGCCACCCGCCGCTGCTCGCCCCGCACGCCCGGCGGGCCGAGCTCGCCGCCGCGCTGGGCATCGACGCGGTGCTGGTGCTGCCGTTCACCAAGGAGTTCTCCAAGCTCTCGCCCGCCGAGTTCGTGGTGAAGGTCCTGGTCGACAAGCTGCACGCCCGCGCGGTCGTCGAGGGCCCCAACTTCCGGTTCGGCCACAAGGCCGCCGGCGACGTGGCCTTCCTGACCGAACAGGGGCGCACCTACGACTTCGAGGTCGACGTCATCGACCTGCACGTCAGCGGTGAGGCCGGCGGGGGCGAGCCGTTCTCCTCCACCCTCACGCGGCGGCTGGTCGCCGCGGGCGACGTCGAGGGGGCCGCGGAGATCCTGGGCCGCCCGCACCGCGTCGAGGGCGTCGTCGTCCGCGGCGCCCAGCGCGGCCGTGAGCTCGGCTACCCCACGGCGAACATCGACACCGTGCCGTTCAGCGCCGTCCCGGCGGACGGGGTGTACGCGGGCTGGCTGAACGTCGCCGGGGAGACCATGCCCGCCGCCATCTCCGTCGGCACCAACCCCCAGTTCGACGGCACGGCCCGCACGGTCGAGGCGTACGCGATCGACCGCGTGGGGCTGGACCTGTACGGGATGCGGGCCTCCGTGGACTTCCTCGCGTTCGTCCGCGGCCAGGCGAAGTTCGCGACGCTCGACGAACTCCTCGAGGCGATGGGGCGCGACGTCCAGCGCTGCCGCGAACTCGTCGCCGCCGCCTGACCCACCACCCGGCCGTGCCCGCACGTCCGCAAGGCCGCGCGGGCACGGCTGCGGTGCGTCCACGCGCGGAGGCCCGCGCCCACCCTCCCGGGGAGCTTGTCCGGGGAGGGTGGGCGCAGGCCTTTTCCGGCAGGCGCGGGGCGAGCCCCCGCGGTCACGGCGCGGGCGGCGCCGGGGGCTGCTGCGGGTACTGCTGGTGGTGCGGCTGCTGGTGCGGCTGCTCGGGGTAGCCCTGCTGCGGCTGCTGCGGCTGCTGGGGCCGCTGGGGCGGCTGTTGCGGGTAGCCCTGCGGTGCCGGGGGCTGCTGCGGGTACCCCGGGTACGGCTGCTGCGGCGGCACCTGCCCGTACGGCTGCTGCGGCTGCTGCGGGGGCTGACCGTACGGTCCCGGCGCGGCCGGAGCACCGTACTGCCCCGGCATCGGCGGCGCCGCCACCGGCGGCGGATTCCCGTCGGAGGTCCACAGCCCCTGCGACTGCTGGTGCCGCACGAAGTCCTCGGCCACCAGCGCCGCCAGGTTGAAGTACGCCTCCCGCACCTTGGGCCGCATCATGTCGAGGTCGACCTCCGCGCCCGCGGCCAGGTGCTCGTCGAACGGCACCACCACCACGCCGCGGCAGCGCGTCTCGAAGTGGCTGACGATGTCCTCCACCTTGATCATCTTGCCGGTCTCGCGGACCCCGGAGATCACCGTGAGGGACCGTGACACCAGCTCCGCGTACCCGTGCGCGGAGAGCCAGTCCAGCGTGGTGCTCGCGCTGCTCGCGCCGTCCACCGACGGCGTCGAGATGATGATCAGCTGGTCGGCGAGGTCCAGCACGCCGCGCATGGCGCTGTAGAGCAGGCCCGTGCCGGAGTCGGTGAGGATGATCGGGTACTGGCGGCCCAGGACGTCGATGGCCCGCCGGTAGTCCTCGTCGTTGAAGGTCGTGGAGACCGCGGGGTCCACGTCGTTGGCGATGATCTCCAGACCGGAGGACGCCTGCGACGTGAAGCGGCGGATGTCCATGTAGGAGTTGAGGTACGGGATCGCCTGCACCAGGTCGCGGATGGTCGCCCCGGTCTCCCGGCGGACCCGGCGGCCGAGCGTGCCGGCGTCCGGGTTGGCGTCGATCGCGAGGATCTTGTCCTGCCGCTCGCTGGCGAGCGTCGAACCGAGCGCGGTGGTGGTGGTCGTCTTGCCGACGCCGCCCTTGAGGCTGATCACCGCGATCCGGTAGCAGGAGAGCACCGGCGTGCGGATCAGCTCCAGCTTGCGCTGCCGCTCGGCCTCCTCCTTCTTGCCGCCGATCCGGAACCGCGGGCCGGCGGCCGCCGGACGGCCGCTCCTCGGCCGCTGCCGCTTGGAGTTGAGCAGCCGGTCGGACGACAGTTCCACCGCGGCCTGGTAACCCAGCGGCGCGGCACCGGGGTTGACCGGCTGCCGCTGGTCGTGCTGCACGGGCTGCGGCCACGCGGCGGCGGGCGTGCGGGGGTCCGCCGGAGCGGCCGGCGGCTGCGGGGCGGCCGGCCCCTGCTGCGGGAACCCGTAACCGGCCTGCTGCGGCTGGGCGTTCGGGTCGGCCGGGGGCTGCGGTTGCGGGGCCTGCGGCGCCTGCGGGGCCTGCGGGGCTTGTTCCGGCTGGTGCTGCGGGGCCTGACCGGGCTGGGCCGGGGGCTGCGGGAAGCCGTAACCCTGCGGCTGGGGCTGCGGGGTGGCGGGGAAGCCGTAGCCCTGCGGGGGCTGCGGCTGCGCCGGGGGCTGCTGCGGGAAGCCGTAACCCTGCTGCGGCTGCTCCGGCTGGGGCTGCTGCGGCTGGGGCTGCTGCGGCTGCTGCGGCTGGGCAGGCGGGAATCCGTAGCCCTGCGGCTGCGGCTGCGGCTGGGCCTGCGGCGGCACACCGGGGACCTGCGGCGGGCCCGGCACACCCGGAGCCTGCTGCGGCGGCACCGGCGGCTGCGGCTGTGCCGCCGGCGGGACCTGGGGCTGCTGGGCCCACGGCGCGGGAGCCTGCGGCGCCTGCGGCTGGAACGGCGCCTGAGGCGGTGCCGGCGGCTGCGCGGGCGCCTGCGGAGGCTGCCCCGGCCACTGGCCCGCCGCCTGCGGGGCGGCCGGCTGGTACTGCGGGGGCAGCGGCGGAAGCGTCCCCGGCTGCTGCGGCGGAACCTGCGGACCCCAGCCCTGCGGAGCGGCCGGCTGCCCGGCGGCGGCCTGGGGGTCCGGGCCGTGGCTGTCGGGCGTCCGCGGGGGCTGCGCCTGCGGCACGGGGGCCGCCCGGGGGAAGTCGCCCCCGGTGCCCTCGGGCGCGGCGGCGGCCTGCGGCTCACCGCCCGGCAGTTCCGGAGCCGCCTCGGCGGCCTCACCGTCCGTCCGGTCGTCCGTCCGGTTGTCCGCCCGGCTGTCCGGCCGTCCGTCCGTCCGACCTGCGCCGTCCTCGTCCGGCCGCTCGGCGCCCGCGCCGCCCGTACCGTCCTCGCCCGTCACGGAGTCGCCCGTCTCCGCCCGGTCCTCGCCGTGCCCCGGTGCCGGCGTCGCACCGGACGGCACCGACACGACGTCCGAGGCCCCGGCAGCGGTGGCGGGCTCGGGGGCCGATCCGGCGTCGGCACTCTCCCCGGCCGGAACGGACGGCCCACCGGCACCGGCACCGGCACCGGCCTCCGCCCCGGACCCGTCGCCCGCCGCGTCACCGGTGGCCGCGGCGCCCTCGGTGGCCGCGGCGCCCTCGGTGGAGGCGTGGTCCGCCCCCGCCCCCTCCGCCCCGGCGCCGCCGGTCGTCCCGCCGCTGTCCGGGGACACCGCCTGCGCCGCCGCCGCGGCGCGTTCCTCGATCTCCCGCCGCAGCGCGGCTGCCGAGATCCGCATCGTCGCGCCGGTCTCCACGTCCCCGCCGCCGAACGGCAGGCCGCCGCCCTGTCCGTCCCCCTGCTCCTCGGGCCCGGTGGAGGCGGCGGGCGCCGGAGGAACCGGCGGGGACACCGGGGTGGACGGCGTCGAAGGAACCGACGCGATGCCGGAGTCGGCGGGCGGGGCGGCGTTCTCCCGGTACCAGGCAGGCGTGTCGTAGTCGATGGTGAACTCGCCCGTCGTCTCGACGGCGGACTCCGCGTCGGACTGGTCATCGCCCGGTGTGGTCCAACCCCCGTGGATACCATCCCGATCGCTGTTCACAATTCCTCCTGGTTGGTCGAGCGCAGGCGCACCCCCACCCTAATCACCCCGGTCGCCCGAGCGGCAGGCCCGTCGAGCGGCGGACAGTGGGGGGACCTGGTCGCCCCGGAGCGCGGACGGCCCTCAGTCCATGCGCCGGGGAGTGCCCAGCAATCCGACCTCGGCGTCCGTGGGTTGGGTCATCACGTACTGCCGGTCCCGGTCCGCGCACCACAGGGTGACGCCGTCGGCCAGCGTCGGCAGCGAGTCGACGTCCCCGCGCGGCAGCGCCAACGCCCGCCCCGTCTCGGTCGCTTCGTCGGGCGACAGCCGCTGCACGCCGACCAGCCGGGCCTGGCGCATCAGCCGCGGCGCGACCGGCGACAGGTACGGCAGCAGGGTGAGCACCGCCTGCCAGGGACCGGCCACCACCCGGCCGCGCGGCGGCCGCATGCCGCAGTCCCGCACCACCAGCACCGGATTGCCGGCCGAGGCGCCCAGCGGGGGCACCCGGCCCACGTCGTACACCGACAGCCCGTTCTGCCCGCCGCCCATGGCGTGCACCATCTGCATCCACGCCTGCGGACGGCCCGTCTCCACGGCCACCCGCGCACCGGTCGCCGCGGCCCGCAGCGCCAGCACCTGCGTCGTCCAGAGGCTGCCGATCAGCACGATGTCGTACGGCGTCGGCCGGTTGAGGCCGAGGACGGCGGGCTGGCCCTCGGCGTCCACGCCGATCACCACGCCGTCGTCGCCGATCGGCAGGGTCAGCGACCCCAACTGCTCCAGGGGCACGCTGTGCCGTCCGTGCCGGGGGCCGAGCAGACCCGAACCACGGGTGATCATCGCGCTCCTCCCAGCGGCAGCGTGGCGAGCACGCCGGGCAGCTGTTCCCGGTCCAGCCGGGCCAGGCCGACACCGGCGCGGCGGGCGGCGTCCTGCAACGCCCGCCGGGCGGACGTGAGTTCCTCGGCGCTGCGGCCGGTGACCCGCAGGTGCCCGGTCAGCGCCGCGGCCTGGCCCTCGGCCCGGCCCACCGTGAGGCTGAACGTGGTGGCCAGCGCGGGCACGGCCGTCAACTGGGCGACCAGCTGCGGCAGGGCGGCACCGCTGCCGCCGAACGACGGCCAGCGGCGCACCCAGTAGACGGTGTGACGGCGGTTGTCGCAGCGCCAGTTGCGGGTCGACTCCTCGGTCCGGCGCTCCCGGGCCTCCGTCCGGCCCGCCTCCGCCGTCACCAGGGGGTTGGCGCAGGCCGACGTCGCGATCGCCGCGACCAGCTCCTCCTCGTCCAGGATGTTCACCCGGAACCCGGCGCCGGTCAGCCGGCTGGCGAGATGGTCCGCCACCCGCACCACGCACTTCTGGGCGCCCTCGGCACCACCGCCGCGCGCGGCCACCGCCTCCGCGCAGAGCTCCGGGTCCAGCTTCAGCGCGATCCAGGTGATCCGGACCGCCGGAGCGCCCGTGCTCGCCTGCAGCGGCGCGTAGTTGGTGACCGCCACCGACTGCTGCGGCAGGTGCAGTGCCGGGGCGGGCTGGGTGTGCAGCACGATCTGCGCGGACTCCAGCCGGATGTCGTCCACCGCGAGCGCGTCCCCGACCAGGGCCAGCGGCAGCGGACGGCGGCTCCGCTCGGCGCGCAGCGCGGTGGCGTCGGCCTCGATCTGGAGCACCGCCGTCAGGAAGGTGCCGTCACCGACCAGGCCCACCGGCCGCCGGTCCCGGCCGCCGTAGGCGTAGGTCCGCAGCGCCGGCTCGCACTCCACCGCCGGGGCCAGACCCGGCTCCGTGCCGGGCGGCACCGTCAGGCCGGCGGCGCGCTTCTGCCGGGCCCGCAGCTCGCGCGCCGTGGCGATCCACTCGGGGAGCGAACGGCCACGCCGCCGCACCACGGCCAGAGCCAGCAGCAGCACCGCGACCACCGCGGCGGCCACCAGGGCCACCGTGTTGATCACCCAGCCGACGACCAGCGCCGCCGCGGCCAGCTCGACCAGCACCGCCCGGCGCAGCCCTTCCGAACTGCCGCGCCCCGCACGGGACCTGAGCTGCACCGAGCCCGAGCCCGAACCCGAGCCGGCAGCCGGGCCGCGCGCGGCCGACGCGCGGGCCGGGGCCGCCGGGGGAGGCGTCGCCGAGGAGCCCCGCGCCGATCGTGACCGTGACCGGTCACGGGACCTCGCCCGTGTCCCGGAAGCCATCACCCACACCCCCGCAGTGCTCGCCGTCGTGCGCCCGGCCGGACCGATCCGACCGGCCGGTTCCGCAAATCCTGTGCCGCATAGGTACCTTGAAGGCTTCGGTACCCTACCCGCTCGACCAGGCCCCTCGGGTACCAGGCCTCTCACGTACCAGGCATAGTAGGGGGCCGTCCGACAACGCGGCGGAACACGGGGAGAAGCAGGGCACCGATGGCATCCCGGAGAGACCAGCTCAACGCCTACACGTTCGCGAAGCGCCGCATGCTCGCGTCCTTCACGCACTCGGCCTCCGGAGGCTCCGAGGAGAGCGCGCCCAGGCCGTTGCGGGGCGTCCTGCCCGGCGTGATCACCGGCGTCGTCGTGATGGCCGTCTTCGGGGCGTGGGGCATGTTCAAGCCCACCGCGCCCAAGGGCTGGGACACGCCCTACGAGAAGGTGATCGTCGCCGACAAGTCGACCACCCGGTACGTCGTCCTGCGGACCAAGGGCAAGGCCCAGCTGCACCCCGTGCTCAACATGGCCTCGGCCAAGCTGCTGCTGAAGGACGGCAAGGGCGAGGTGATCACGGTCGACGAGAAGATCCTGGACACCAAGATCCAGCACGGCGTCACCGTGGGCATCCCCTACGCCCCCGACCGGCTTCCCGACCGGGACGAGGCCGCGGCGAAGAAGCGCTGGATGGTCTGCGAGCGGGCGGGACAGGGCGGTTCCGTGCAGAAGGCCGCGTTCGTCTTCGCCGAGCGCGAGCTCAAGCGCACCGAAGGCTCCCAGCGGCTCGGCGGCGGACAACTCCTCTACGTCCAGGGGCCGGACGAGGCCCGCTACGTCGTCGACGCCACCGGCACCGCCTACCGGATCGACGAGGTGGAGAAGGAGGAGACCGAGCTCGCGAACCTCATCCGCGTCGTCGTCGGCTCCGAGCGCGAGCCGCAGCGCGTCTCCCGCGAATGGCTGGCGACCCTGCACCAGGGCGACCCGCTGTCCTTCCCCGACATCGAGGGGGACCCCGGCCGGCCCGCGAACGCCCCCGGCCGGCTGGACGACACGGCCAACCGCGTCGGCATGGTGCTCAAGGCGCGCGACGGCGACCGCGACCGCCACTACGTGGTGCTGCCGGGGCGCGTCACCCCGGTCTCCGACTTCGTGGCCACCCTGCTGCTCGCCAACAGCGCGCTGGTGTCCGTCGGCCAGGACGGCAAGGCCCTCGCGGTCAGCCCCGGCGCGCTGCAGCCGGAAGGCGCCTTCGCCGACGACCGGACGTGGCCCGCCGCCACCCCGGTCGGCGTCAACGACCCCTCGGGCGTGGGCAAGGCGCGGGACACCGTCTGCAACACCCTGATGGGCGTCGACCGCGACTCCGGACGCACCCAGCTGCGGACCTGGGCGGGCGACACGTTCCCCGCCGTCCTCGCCACCGGCTCCACCAGCGCCTACGTCACCCCCGGCTCCGGGCAGGTGTACCAGCAGTACAAGGGCAGCGCGACCGAGGTCGGCCCCATCTTCCTGGTCACCGACACGGGCCTGCGCTACGTGCTGCAGTCCAACGGCGACAGCACCGGCGAGGACGCCGAGATCGGCCGTTCCCAGGAGGACCAGCAGGCCGAGCTGGAGGCGCGGAAGCTCCTCGGCTACGAGGACATCAGGCCCACCCCGGTCCCGGCCGAGTGGTCCGTCTACCTGCCCACCGGGCCCCGCCTGTCGACCGCCGACGCCCGGCAGCCGCAGGGATCGTGACGGACCCGACCGTGACGGACACACGCCGGATGCCGGACGCACGCCGGATGCCGGCGAAGGAAGAAAGGGAGGGGCAGTGACCCCCAGGCGCAGGCCGGCCGCGGCGCTGGCCACGGTGGCGATCGCACTCCCGGTCGTCGGCCTGACCGGGGCCGCCACCCCGGCCGTCGCGGACGACGCCACAGGCCAGTGCACGTTCCCCGCCCAGAACTACTCCGGGCGCCCCTGGGCGCTGCAGCGGGTGCTCCTCGACGAACTGTGGGAGCAGTCCACCGGCAAGGGCGTCCGGGTCGCGGTGATCGACACCGGCGTGGACATCAAGCACCCCCAGCTCCGCGACGCCGTCGACGCGGGCAGCGGCGCCAACTTCCTGCCCGCCAAGGCGGACGGCAAGCCCCTGGACCGGGGCAGCGCCAAGGGCACCGACGACCAGGTCGGCCACGGCACCAAGGTGGCCGGCATCATCGCCGCCCGCCGCTCCGACAAGACGGGCTTCGCCGGACTCGCCCCCGCGGCGACGATCATCCCGATCAAGCACAACGACGCCCAGGGCCACGGCAAGGTCGACGAGATGGTGAAGGCCATCGACCACGCCCGCCAGGCGGGCGCCGAGGTCATCAACATCTCCCAGGACACCGGTTCCCCCGTCGACTCCACGCCGCAGCTCAAGGCGGCCGTCGAGCGCGCGCTCCGGGCGGACATCGTGGTGGTCGCCTCCGCGGGCAACGAGGGGATGGGCGGCGCCAGCAAGAACTCCTACCCCGCCGCCTACGAGGGCGTCCTCGCGGTCGCCGCCTCCGACCGCAACGGCGAGCGCGCTCCGTTCTCCCAGTCCGGCGACTTCGTGGACGTCGCCGCGCCGGGCGTGGACATGGTCTCCACCGTCCCCGGCGGGGGACACTGCGCCGACAACGGCACCAGCTTCTCCGCGCCGTACGTCGCCGGCGTGGCCGCGCTGCTGCGGGCCAAGCACCCCGACTGGACGCAGGAGGAGGTCGTCGCGCAGATCCAGGCGACGGCGGAACGGACGGTCGCGGGGCACGACCGGCTCGTCGGGTGGGGCGTCGTCGACCCGGTGCGGGCGCTCACCGAGGACGACCGGCCCACCCGTTCCCCGGAACCCGACGGCGGCCTCGCCGGCGCGGAGCCGCCGTCGCCCGCGCCGATCACCCTCGGCGAGGCCCCCGACGAACGCGACGCCCGCCTCGGCACCTACGTCGCCCTCGCCGCCGCCGCCACGACCGCCGCCCTCACCGGCACCGCCATCGCCCTCCGCGACGCCCGCCGCCGACGGCGGGGGATCACCGCGGCAGACAGTTCAGCGACTTGACGGTGGCGGGCATGTAGGCCCGCATGAAGCGCTCCACGTCGCGTTCGCGGTTCGCTGTTGTCGCGGCACCACGGTGGAACTTGATCCCCAGGGTGAAGTGCGTTCCCCCGGCAGCGTCCCGGCACCTTGTCGTTGCCAGGGCCCCGTCACGTCCAACAGCGGCCTGCTGGCCGATTCCCTGGACGGGCCGGGGGGCGACCAGTCCGACGACACCGCTGTTCCTGGCGAGCTCCATCAGGTCGGGGGCCGCTCCGCCGCGAGCGAACCAGAGCGACAGCGTCTTCTCGTCACCGGCCGACACGATGCACCACGACGCCCCGGGTTCCCGGAAGCCGGCGCTGGTCCGCTCGGAGATCTTGCGTGGTCCGGGAAGGAGGCCGGACAGTTCGGCACCGACCGGAGTGCCGCAGAGCGATTGGGGGCGGTCGACGCTCTCGTGCCATCCGCATGAGCCGACGAGAGGTGCAAGCAGGACAAGCGCGGCAACCGGGAGGGTGCGGCGCATCACCGCGGCACCCCCGTGAACCCCTTGCAATGGTTGCGACCACCGTCCGTGGCTGTGGTGATGCTCGAATAGACGTCCGGGGGAGTGGCGCCTCCCGAACCGTGCACACGCCACCACGTGTCGGCGAACGCGCTGAGTTGCCTGGAGCGATCGAGGTATTCGTCTGCGTACCGGCCCGACACCTGATTGTGGTACCGCTTCTTTTCGTCCTCGACCCAGCTCTCGGTCGAGTTCTCCACGGCAAGCTGAGCCTCGCCCGACACGATCGGGAGATGCCCGGCGATCATCTTCGCGTATTGCACCCAGTCAGGTTCGTCGGGCACCGCGCTGTCCATGGTCAGCGCCTGATTGCGGGCCTCCTCCAAGAACCCGATGGTGCGACCCGAAAGGATGAGTGACCCCTCGGGAGACTCGTGCGTCACCTCGTGCAGCGCTGTCACGATGGGGGTGTTCATTCCGACGTTGAGCGCCGCATATCCATGGGCATCGCGTGAGGTCTGCTTAGCGACTTCGAACAAGGCGTCCTGGGCGATCGGCGTCGAATGGGGCCCGAATGCGCTGGCGACCTCGTGCACCGTTGCCCCGTGGTTCGCCAGGATGCGCCCCATGGGTTCACGCAATTGGTGAGGGAAGTCGTCTTCGCTGGTCGCCAAGTGTTTGACCGCGAATTGGAACGCCCTGTCGTTCGCCTCCGTGTGCTCCACGAATGAAGCAGCCTCCTCGCCAGGCGTCACGCCCGTTGTGGCCGCCTCCAATGCCGCAGCGAAGCCGGCGTACCCGTCTCTGTCGATGTGGTCCGTGTCGTGGTCCGGGAGTGGTCCACCTGAGCTTTCCAGCAGGGTGCTCCTCCAGTCACGCTCCGCGGCGAGGTACTTCATCCGCTCCTCGTGCTGCAGATAGGCCGCCGCCCCCTCGGGGTCCCGGCTCATCAGTCCCAGCACCCCGTCCACCGGGTCGTTGGCGAACCAGCCGTCCTTCCCGTCCACCGGGCCGACCATGTCCCACAGGTCGGGATCCTTCCGCTCCGCCGCGATCAGGTCGTCCCCCAGATCCGCGAGGTACGGGGAACCGAACTCCCCGCCCTGCCCCATCAGGGTCACCAGCGACTGGTAGCCGCGCTCCGCGGCCATGTGGTCCGCCGCGAACTGCGAGCCGTACTGGCGGATGCCCGCCTCCCGCATCTCGGCCCGCCACCCCTCGTACCACGGTGACCCCGTGTCCCGTGTCGCCGACGCCAACGTCCGCGACAGTCCCGACGCGATGTCCGCCATCCCGCGCGCCTGCTCGCCGCCGACCGTGTGGACCAGGTCGTTCGCCCGGCTGCCGATCGTGAGGAGCCCCTCCGCCCCGAGC
This sequence comes from Streptomyces sp. NPDC047130, assembly GCF_040643475.1. Classification (NCBI taxonomy): domain Bacteria; kingdom Bacillati; phylum Actinomycetota; class Actinomycetes; order Kitasatosporales; family Streptomycetaceae; genus Streptomyces; species Streptomyces sp. NPDC047130. The sequence continues at coordinate 106,953 of NZ_JBEYUK010000018.1, forward strand.
CCGCTCAGGAACATCCGGCTGAAGTTCGCGTCGTGCTGGTTGTCCCGGAACAACCGGCGCAACTCGTCGACCTCCGCCGCGCCCAGCGTCGCCCCGTCGGCCATCCGCCTCGCCAACTCGCCGCCGGCCCGCGCCTCGTACCCCTCGACGTCGTGCAGTGCCTCCGCGTTGAACCCGCCGGCCGTGCCGTCGTCGCGGCGCCCGTCCCGCGTCGCGGCCCGCAGCGCGAGGGCGACCCCCGCGTCGGCGTCGTCGACCGCACGTACCGCGGCGTCGATCCGCCGCTGCCACTCCTCGGCCGACCCGCAGGTCTCCCCGGGCGCGGGCGGCCGCGCCTCCGTGTCCACCGTGACGACGCCCCGCCCGGAGATCCGCAGCCCCGCCGCCACCGCCTCCGCCCGCACCGTCTCGAGACGCTTGCGGAGGCCGGCGAACTGCGCGTACGCGTCCTGGAGCAACGAGCAGACGGCCAGGGCCTCCTTCCGCGCCGCCCGGTACTCCGCAAGCGTCACGTCGAACGCGGACCCCGCCTCCTGGGCCGCCACCCCCGTCCAGCTCCCCGGCTGCCCGGCGCCCGCCGCGACCGCGTGCACCTCGCTCAGGTAGTCGCCCTCCTGCGTGGCGAACTCACCCGCCATGTCGCGCCATTGCTCGGCGGCGTCCATCAGCGCGGAAAGCTCCGCGTTCATGACCTCGTGGTACGTCGGCACCGCGGTCCCCCTCTCCTAGAACGAGTCCAGCGGCGAGGGCCGGCGCAGCCCCTGCTCGACCGCGAGGTCCGTGCCGGTGTAGAGGCGTGCCGAACCACCGAGGGCGGTCCGCTCCGCGCCCAGCCGGTGCATCAACGCGTCGACCTGGCCGTTCCACGCCTCCTGGGCCTCGCGCAGCGCCTTGCCGCTCACCCAGCCGTCCCCGTCCTCCGCGGCGAGCGCCTTCACCGCTCGCCCCGTGGCCGTCTCGGCGGCCCGGCCGGCCTTGCGGGTACCCGGCTCCAGCCGCAGCTCCAGCGCCCGGGCCGCGGCCCTCTTCCGGACCGGGGACGACACGAGATCCGGCTGTGTCCCGGCCGACTCCTCCAACGACACCGATGTGTCCTCCGTCAACTCATGCGCACTTCAAGTGATCAATCAGTGACGGAAGGTAGCAGTGCGGGAGAGGGGCGCGCGCACGCGCTCGGGCCACGGGCCCGCTGCGCGACGGCCTCGCCCCCACGAACCAGGCCCCTTCGTGATCAACGCGCTGAACTGGAGCTTCACCCCCAGGTGTTGCGCGTGACGACGCCGTGCGGCCCCGGAGCACCGGGCCTCCGGTGCGCGCGTGAGGCGGGTGGTGTAGACGTAGAGCCCCCACTGCCGGTGGAAGCGCCTGACGCCTCCACGGTGATCGCAAGCTGTATCAAGGCCGTTGCACAAGGCAGTTGGGAGTGTCACGGGAAGTGACTACAGTGGTCTTGTTGCGACATGAACGCTTCACGGGTCGGGCCAGGGCCACTGAAGCGGGCGACGACAACGGGGAGATGACACGATGGCGCTGCCACTGGACGACGGCGCGGGCGTGGGTGTGCCGCGTACCGCCGACCTCAGGCGAGGCGTTGAGGCGCTCAGCTCGTTCAAGAAGCGTGTCGACGCGGTGCTCGCCGACCTGAACGGGTCGCCTGCCAACGCGCAGCAGGTGGCCAGCCTGACCCTGACGCGCGACGCGCTGGCCGGCGGCGGGGCCTTCGGCGAGGCGGTCGGCCTCTATTCCCAGTACGCCCGGGCCCACGAGCGCGTGAGCTCCCTGTCGCGGACGCTCGGTCTGCAGATAGAGGCGCTCCAGATCGCCGTGCACGGAGCGGACGTCGGCTTCGACAACCTCGAGGAAGAGACGCGGCGGCGGTTCTACGAGATCAAGGCGGATCTTCGGCTTGAGCAGGAGCGCGAGCAGGAGCAGGCGCGCAACGCCAAGCGGCAGTACGAAGGCGGGTTCTGATGGGGAGCAACGACGACAAGAACTACGACGCGCTGATCTCGGACGAGCTCCAGCAGGTCCAGGAGAACGCCGATGTCATCAACATCGTCAACGCGATCGAGCAGGCCTTCGACGGGTTCCTGCCCGGTGGCGGCACCCGCTTCTTCGGCCGTACCAGCTTCGAGGGCCACCGCCTCAACGACATGATCGACATGGTGGAACCCACCAAGCCCGAGCAGGTCGAAGAGGTCGGCACGTCGCTGCTGAAGGCGGGAGAGGCGATCAACGCCGCCGCTCAGTTGCTCGGTGGCGACATCGACGCCGTCGACTGGGAGGGCGATTCGGGCGACGCCTTCCGCACCTGGAGCAAGAACCTCGTCACCAAGGCGGAGGCCCTCGCGACCTACTCGAAGGCGGTCGGCGAGCAGATCACCCTGGCCGGCTCCGGCCTCGCCTCGGTCCGCAAGTCGATGCCGCCGCGTGACACGCGGGACGACCCGAAGTCCGTCTCCGACATCCCTCCGGCCAAGCGGGTGGAGAGCAACGAGGAGTATGCCGCCGCGCTGAAGGCGGAGCAGCACCGGCAGGAGGCGATCAACCAGATGATCCGCCTCTCCTCCTTCTACGCGGTGTCCGAGGAGACTCTCGCTGCGCAGGAGCCTCCGACGTTCGAGCCGATGCCGAATGTGGCTGTGCCGCCGCCGAGCGAAAGGGGCGCCCCGGTCACCCCGGTAACGGGGGGTGGTGGGTCTGCAGGCTACGGGAGTGACCCCGTCGTCGCTCCGCAAGCCGGAGGTGCTGGTACGACTGCCGTCGCCGGACGTGTCGACGGCACTTCGGCGGGGACGGCTCCGGAGATCGTTCCGAGCTCCAACGGGTCGATGCAGATCGACAGCGTGGCCACGGCACCGCCTCCTCAGGAAACCACTCGGCCCGTGACGGCGGCGCCCACGCCCACCACCACCGGCCCTGCGGCAACGGTTACGCCCGTCCCGCCCGTCATGACCAACCTCGGTGGCCGCCCCGCCGGGGGCACGACCGGAGGCGTCAACGCGCGACAGACCCCGATCACCGCACAGGGTCAGGCTCCGCGGGGCACGACGAGCGGCACCGGCCCCGTCGGTCAGGCGGGCGGGCGCGGCCCGATGGGTCCGATGGGCCAGCAGGTGCCCGCGCACGGTCGCACGGGCGCGCCGGGGGCCACCGGTGCCAGGGGGCCCATGAGCCCCATGGGCCCGACGGGACAGCCGACGACCACCGGTCGCGCAGCGGGTGCGGGCGCCCGAGGGGTGACGGGTCCCATGGGACCGACGGGCCAGCCCACGGCTGCCGGACGCACCGGTGCAGGGACGCGCGGTTCCGTAGGGCCGATGGGGCCGGGTCAGGCGGTCACCGGACGACAGACCGGTGGGCGTGGCGCCGGTCCCGTGATCGGAGGCATGCCCGCGTCGCACGGCACGGGTGCCGGCGGCAGCGGGTCCGGACGTCAGGGGGTTCGCCCCGTCCAGAGCGGTGCCACGGCGGCCGGGGGAGTGGTCGGTGGGCGTCCCGCCGCCACCGCGCCCAACGGGCCGAACGGCACCCGCGTACCACGCGGCACCGTCATCGGCGGTGAGACCGGCGCCGTTCGTGGTGCGGGCGAGCAGCCAGGGCGCAGGGGCGTCGTCGGGGCCCCGGCGACACCGGTCGTGGGGGCAACGGGCGCCGGCAGGTCCTCCGGGCAGCAGGGTCAGAGTCCCAAGGCGCCTCCTGGCGGAGTGGTCGGGGCCCTGAAGCCGACAGGATCCCGGCGGAGTCGCAGCAAAAAGCGTGCATCCGATGGTGAACGGCGCGAGACGCCGCCCAACAACGGCTGACGGACGGAACGAGGACAGGCGAAGGACATGGTGTCGGTCATCAGCAGACCCGGTGGGCGGGCGCCCAGGGGGATCGGACGGAGCATGCGCGGGCGGGTGGCTGTCGTCGGAGCGGCGCTTGGCGCGTTCGCCATGGTGTCAGTAAGCGTGGTCCCGTCCGCTTCTGCGGCGGAGGCTCTGGACGCCTGGCACCTCGATGCCATGAAGGCCGAGCAGATGTGGAAGGTCAGCACCGGCGAGGGTGTGACCGTCGCCGTCATCGACACAGGGGTCAACGCCGACACGTCTGCACTCGAAGGCCAGGTCGTGGAAGGCGACATCTCCGGAGCGGCGGCATACAAGGCCACCGTGGACTACACCGGACACGGCACGTCGATGGCGGAAACCATCGCAGGGACCGGTGCGGGCGGTGGCATCAAGGGGCTGGCACCCGACGCCAAGATCGTGCCCATTCGCATCGACCTGAAGGGCCTTGAGGACAAGGCCGACAGGAAGAAGGCGCCCAGCATCGCTGAGGCGATCAGGGCGGCGGCTGACAGCGACGCGAAGATCATCAGTATGTCGTTCACAAGCCCTTACATCATCGCCGAGGAGGCAGAGGCCGTTGCCTACGCCTACTCCAAGGGCAAGTTGCTGTTCGCCGGTGTGGGCAACGAAGCCGAAAAGGACACCTTCGGTGGCAAGCACATCGGATATCCAGCCGGTTATCCGTACGTCGTAGGCGTGTCCGCGGCGGACAAGACTGGCACCGTGGGCAAGTTCTCCGAGCACGGTGCTGACGTCGACCTCGCCGCGCCGGGGCTCGACCTGCCCGCATGGTGTGACCGCAACTTCACCCGGTACTGCACTGTGGAGGGCACAAGTTCTGCCACCGCCGTCGCCTCCGCCTCGGCCGCCCTCGTCTGGTCCGCCCACCCCGACTGGACCAACAACCAGGTACTGAACGCCCTGCTGGAGACCGCCGGCCGTGACTGGCCCCGGGAGCAGCCGAGCAACTACCTCGGGTACGGGCTGATCCGCCCCCGAGTGGTGCTGGCCGAGCCGGGCTTCGACCCCGGTGCCCCCGATGCCGACCCGCTGATCAAGGAGCACGAGTCCGCCTTCAAGGCCAGCTCCGACTTCAAGCCCACCCCCGAGCCCATCCCCAGCACCTCGGCCGGAGCCTCCTCCGGGGCCGAGGCCGAGGGCGAGGCCCCGGCGGACGCGGGCAAGCCCGCCGCCGGCGGGGAGGGTGAGACCGCCGCCGCCGAGGCCGGCGACGGCAGCAGCCTCGTGTGGCCGATCGCCGGTGCGATCGCCGCCGTGGTGGTGATCGGCGGCGTCACCGTCGTCGTCCTGCGGAAGCGACGCTCCGCCTGATCCGCGCGGCCGTGAGCCGCACCGGAGCCCAACCGACCAACCGACCGGCACATCACGACCGTTGACGAAGGGATCACAGGTCATGTCAGAGGGACAGCTTCTCCGGGACAGCGAGGTCATCGCGCTCGAGAAGAACATCGTCGACCGCTTCGAGTCGATCAAGGGTCAGATGACCCGGCTGCAGGGCACCATCGACCAGCTCGAGGGCCACTGGCGCGGTATCGGCGCCAACGCCTTCAACCGCAAGCAGGTCGAGATCAACGAGCACATGCGTGACATCGGCCAGCTGCTCGTCAAGTTCCTCGAGAACATCAACATGACCCGCAAGGACAAGGACAACCTCGAGGACGAGGTGCGGGCCACGATCGACTCGATCGACGTGCAGTACGGCGGCAAGACCTCCGCGCTCAACGGCTACTGAGCCGACCCGGCGCCGACTCACGAGATCGGCACCGCAACCACCTGACGAGGACGAGCAGAGACGAGGAACATCATGTCCATGAGCCAGGACGAGCTTGCCGTCAAGTACGGCGGTCTCGACGCGCTGACCACCGAGCTGGGCAACCAGGCGAAGAAGCTGGACACCGACCTCCAGGCCCTGAAGTCCGCGATCGCGCAGGCCGCGACGGGCTGGGAGGGCGAGTCCGCCGCCGCGTTCCAGCAGGTGATGGTGGAGTGGGACAAGCACGCCAACGCCATCCACACCGCGCTGATGCAGATCGGCCAGAAGGTCAGCCAGGCCGGCGGTGACTACCGCGGCGGCGACCTGAAGGCGGCCAGCTACTTCCAGGGCTGACAGCCTCGGGCACACGCACCGGAACCGGGGCGGGACGCGCACGGAGGGCGCCCCGCCCCGGTTCCTTGTGCCCTCACGCCGCCCGCGCCAGGGCCTTCACCCCACCTGCGCCCAGGCCCTGGCCCGGGCCCAGGCCCGGACCGCAGGTCACCCCCACGGCCCCTCCGGCACGAGCCCCGTCTGCACCAGCGGCTTCCCCCGCTTGCGGGAGACGAAGACGCCCCGCCCCGCCGGCATCGGCCGCGGCCGGACCCCGCCGAGCAGGTCGCCCTCGGCCGGGTCGCCGGCCAGGACCACGCCCTGGGCGCCCAGTTCCTTGATGCGCTGCACGAACGCCTCGTAACCGGCCCGCCCGGCGCCCGCGCTGGAGCGGGCGATGATGAACCGCACGCCCACGTCCCGCGCGAACGGCAGGAGTTCGGTCAGCCCGGCCAGCGGGTTGCCCTGCGAGGTCGACACCAGGTCGTAGTCGTCGACCACCACGTACACGTTGGGCCCGCTCCACCAGCTGCGGTCCCGCAGCTGCTGCGCGGTGACGTCGGCGGTGGGGGAGCGGCGCCGCATCAGGTCCGCCAGCGCCGCCATGTGGTGCTCCATGGTGTTGGACATCGGGATGTACTCGGCCAGGTGCGAGTCCGGCGTGACGTCCAGCAGCGAGCGCCGGTTGTCGACCACGAACAGCTTGCACTCGTCGCCCGGGTACCGCAGCGTGAGCTGCCGGATCAGCAGCCGCAGCAGGTTGGACTTGCCGGACTCGCTCTCCCCGAAGATCAGGAAGAACGGGTCCTGGTCGAAGTCGACGAACACCGGCTCCAGGTTGTTCTCGTCCAGCGCGAACGCCACGCCGCGCTCCGGGAACCGGTCGCCGCCCGGCAGCTGCTCCAGCGGCAGACGGCGCGGCAGCAGCCGCACCTGGGGCGCGCCCGGCGCCGTCCAGTGCCGGGAGACCTCCGAGGCCAGCGCCGCCGTCGCGTCCGCCAGGTCGGAGTCCGAGGTCAGGCCGTCGATGCGCGGCACCGCCGCCATGAAGTGCAGCTTCTGCGGCGACTGGCCGCGCCCCGGCACGCCCGCCGGCACGTTCGCCGCCACCTTCCGGTCGAACTCGGAGTCCATCGGGTCGCCGAGCCGCAGCTCCAGCCGGTTCATCAGCTGGTCCTTCAGGTTCGAGCGGACCTCCATCGACCGCGAGGCGGTGATGACCAGGTGGATGCCGTAGCCGAGACCGCGCGCCGCGATCTCCAGCACCAGCGGCTCCAGCGCCTCGTACTCGCCCTTGAAGTTGCCCCAGCCGTCGATGAGCAGGAAGACGTCGCCCCACGGCTGGTCCGTCACCGGGATCACCCCGCGCGCACGCCGCGCCCGGAACTCCGCGATCGACGGGATGCCCGCCGACCGGAAGTACTCCTCGCGCCGGTTGAGCACCCCGTACACCTCGGCGACCGTGCGCCGCACCCGCTCCGGGTCCAGGCGGGAGGCCACACCGCCCACGTGCGGCAGGCCGTCGAGCGCCGCCATGCCGCCGCCGCCGAAGTCCAGCCCGTAGAACTGCACCTCGTGCGGGGTGTGGGTGAGCGCGAACGCCGACACCAGGCTCCGCAGCAGCGTCGACTTGCCGGACTGCGGACCGCCCAGGATCTGCATGTGGCCGGCCGCGCCCGAGAAGTCCACCCACAGCGGGTCGCGCCGCTGCTCGAACGGCTTGTCCACGATGCCCACCGGCACCACCAGACGCCCCGCGCCCTCGTACCCGGGCTGGGTGAGGCCGCGGCCCTCCACGGCCGTCAGGCCCGGCAGCAGACCGTCCAGCGACGGCGGGCTGTCCAGCGGCGGCAGCCACACCTGGTGCGCCGCCGGGCCCTGCGCCTCCAGCCGCTTGACGATCACGTCCAGCACCGTGTCCGCCAGCGCGTCGTCCGTCCCCGGCGCCGCCGACTCCTCGCGCTGCCGCGGCACCGAGGCGTAACGCACCGGCACCTCGGCGGCGGTGAACAGCACCGGCCGCCGGTCCACCGGCAGCGGCCCGCCCGCCAGCGCCGCCTGCTGCGCGCCCGAACGGTAGACGCCGGACACGTAGGCGGCCTTGAACCGCACCATCTCGTCGGTGCCGAACTTCAGGAAGCCGGAACCCGGCACGTTCGGCAGTTCGTAGGCGTCCGGCACGCCCAGGGCCGCCCGGGACTCCGCCGCCGAGAAGGTCCGCAGACCGATCCGGTACGACAGGTACGTCTCCAGGCCGCGCAGCCGGCCCTCCTCCAGGCGCTGCGAGGCGAGCAGCAGGTGCACGCCCAGCGACCGGCCGATGCGGCCGATCTGCACGAACATCTCGATGAAGTCCGGCTTGGCGGTGAGCAGTTCGCTGAACTCGTCGATGACCAGCACCAGCGAGGGGATCGGCTGCAGCGCGGCGCCCGCCGCGCGCGCCTTCTCGTAGTCGTGGATGTTCGCGTAGTTGCCCGCGTCCCGGAGCATCTCCTGGCGGCGGTTGAGCTCACCGCGGATGGAGTCGCCCATGCGGTCGACCAGCGTCAGGTCGTCCGCCAGGTTGGTGATCACCGCGGCCACGTGCGGCATCCGCGCCATCCCCGCGAAGGTCGCGCCGCCCTTGAAGTCGGCGAGCACGAAGTTCAGCGTCTCCGAGGAGTGCGTGACCGCCAGGCCCAGCACCAGCGTGCGCAGCAGCTCCGACTTGCCGGAACCGGTCGCGCCCACGCACAGACCGTGCGGGCCCATGCCCTCCTGCGCGGCCTCCTTGAGGTCCAGCATCACCGGACGGCCGTCCTCGCCGACACCGATCGGCACCCGCAGCCGCTCCGCCAGCGCCCGCGGCCGCCAGGTCCGCTTCGGATCCACCGAGGCGGCGTCGCCCAGGTTCAGCAGGTCGGTGAACTCCAGGTTGGCCAGCAGCGGTTCGTCGTCGTCCCCGCCGGAGGCCATCCGCAGCGGCGCCAACTGCCGCGCCAGCGCCTCGGCCGACGCGTACGACAGGGCGTCCGGCGTCCCCTCGTACACCGCGCCGTGCGCCGACTCCAGCCGCAGCGAGGACGGCCGCACCGACATCGCCAGGTCGCCGGGGGCGCCCACCTGGTCACCGGGCACCACCTCGATCACGGTGACGCCCTGCAGCCCCTCCGGGTTGGCCAGCACCGAGTCCTGCGGCAGCGACACCCCGTCCAGGACCAGGACCAGGTGCGGCGTGTCCGGCAGCGGCGGCGCCGCCGGGTGGAAGCGGGGCCGGCCCGACAGGCGCGCGGCCAGCAGGTCCTCCAGCGCCCGCGGGTCCTCGGCGATCAGCCGGCGGCTGCCCGCGCCGTCCGGGCCGCCCGGCGCCTGCGCGTGCGGCAGCCACTTGGCCCACTCCCACTGCTCGGCCGCGCCCCGGCCCGCGGCGACCGCCACGACCAGGTCCTCGGGGGAGTGCAGCGAGGCCAGCGAGCCGGCCATCGCCCGCACCAGGGCCCGCGCCGACTCCGCCTCGCCGCTCACCGTCACCCGGTAGAACGCCCGCAGGGACACCGCCATCGGCAGGTCCTCCAGCGTGGAGTGCACCGCCACGAACCGCTGCATCGCCCCCGCGGTCAACGGCTCCAGCTGGTCCACCGGCCCGGTCTGCGGCGCGATCAGCGGCGACGCCAGCTGCTGCGGCCCCAGGCCGATCCGCACCTGCGCGAAGTCCTCGTCGCCGGGCCGCCGTTCCCACACCCGGCTGCCCTCGGCGACCAGCGCCCACAACTGCTCGGGCGAGGGGTGCAGGTAGTACTGCGCGTCCCGCTGCGCCGTCGCGGTGTCCACCGCCCGCTGCCGCACCTGCGTCAGGTACCCCAGGTAGTCACGCCGCAGGTCGGCCAACTGCCCCTGGTTGCCCCGGCGGAACCGCACCACCATCGCCACCGACATGGCGATCGTCGAGGCGATCATCACCATGCCCATGATGCGCATGAACGGCCGGTCGCTCATGAAGAAGAAGACCACCGAACCGCCCATGCCGAGCGTCGGGAGCAGCTGCATCAGCACGCTCTCCTGCGGCCCGCGCGGCAACTCCGGCGGTGGCTGCAGCACGATCTCTTCCGTGGGCACCTCGGACGGCAGCGCCCGCGGCGGGCGCTTCACGACGATGTGGCTCACTGGTCACCAATCCCCTTGCCGGGCTCCGCCATTGTCCAGGGCTCCCCGTGGTCCGGGTACGCGGGCCGCGGCGTGATCCTACTGAGTCCGCCATCGGCCGGTGAGCGGTATGGTGCCGGATGTTCGCCCCGACCGGACGGCCAGGGCCGCCCGTCGGCGCGGACACACGTGAACGAGCCCGGACAACAAGGACGTTCGGCAGCGACGGAACGCACCACCGGCGTCCGGCACCCACCGGACCACCGCGGTTCCGTCACACGCGCACGTCACACGCACCCGTCACCAGCGGTCGTCCCACGCACCGTGACCGCACACCACCACCGAGGGGGAGCAGAAGGTGAGCACCACGGCCTCCGCGCCGGCCACCGGACAGGCCGGCCCCGGACCGGCGGGCCCGTCCGGAACGGGCGCCGGCTCCGGACTCGGCTTCTGCCGGGTCACCATCGTCGCGCCCGACAGCCGCATCGACGTGGCGCTGCCCGACGACATCCCGGTCGCCGACCTCTACCCGGAGATCCTCCGGCTGTCCCGGCAGAGCCCCGAGGAGGGCGCGCCCGTCGGCTACCACCTGGTCCGCCGTGACGGCACCGTCCTCGACAGCGCCCGCTCCTTCGCGGCCCAGCGCATCCTCGACGGCGAACTGCTCACGCTGCGGCCCTTCTCCGCCTCGCTGCCGCCCGCCGTCTTCGACGACGTCTCCGAGGCCGTCGCCTCGGCCGTCTCCCGCGACCGCACCCTCTGGAACGGCGACCTCACCCGCACCGGCGGTCTGGTCGCCGGAGCGGTGCTGCCCGCGCTGCTCGCCTTCGTCGCCTGGACCTCCCACCCCGGCCACGACATGCACGGCCTGCCCGGCATCCTCGCGGCCATCGCCGGCGTCGTCCTGGTCGTCCTGGCCTGCGTCCGCGCCCGCGTCTACGACGACCGCGCGGCCGCCCTCGCCCTCGGCCTGGGCGCGCTGCCCAACATGGGCGTGGCCGGCTCCGGCCTGCTGCCCCTCGCGGAGGGCACCGGCGTCGGCAAGCTCCAGTTCCTGCTCGGCTGCGCCGCCGTCCTGCTCGCCGCCCTGGTGCTGATGCTCTGCTCCCCGCGCGGCGACGGCCCCTTCGTGGCCTGCGTGGTGGCCTCCGCCCTCGCCACGGCCACCGTCTTCACCGCCCTGCTGGCCCGCTGGAACGCCACCGAGACGGCCGCGCTCTGCGCCCCGCTGGCCGTCGGCGCCCTCGCCTTCCTCCCGGGGATGTCGCTGCGGTTCGCCCGCCTCCCCATCGGCTTCGACCCGCCGCGCACCGGCGCCTCCGCCGCCTACGGCCTCGAGGCCGAGCCCCAGGACCCGGTCGACCTGCACCGCGTCGAGGAGCGCACCCGGCGCGGCCACGAACTCCTGGTCGGCCTGGTCGGCGGCTGCGCGCTGGTCGCCGCCGTCGCCTGCGCGGTCCTCGGCTTCTCCGACGACCTGTGGGCCCGGCTCCTCGCCCTGGCCACCGGCGTCGCGCTGCTGATGCGGGCCACCCTGTTCCGCTACACCGCGCAGGTGGGCCCGCTGCTCGCGGCCGGCCTCGCCGCCCTGGTGCTGCTCGGCCTCGGCCTCGCGCTCAACCCGCCGGCCACCGCCGACCCCTCCGCGCTGGAACTGCGCACCGTCTGGCTGGTCGCCGCCATCGCCGTCACCACGGCGCTGATCACCGGCATCGGCCTGATCGCCCCGCGCGGCGGCCCCACCCCCTTCTGGGGCCGCTTCCTGGAGATCGCCGAGTCCTTCGTCCTGCTCACCCTGGTCCCGCTGGCGCTCGCCGTCTTCGGCGTCTACGAGGCGGTCCGGGCGATGACCGGCTGACCGGCCGTGCCGCCGACCGGCCGTGCGGCAGTACGGCGAGGGGGGTGCGGCGGCCGCCGCACCCCCCTCGCCGTGGTCCTGGGCTCAGTTCTCCCCGGCCTCCCCGGCCGGCTCCAGGTCGAACTCGCCGTCCCGCGCCCCCAGCACGAAGGCCCGCCACTCCGCCTCCGTGTACCGCAGCACGGTGCCCGGGTCCAGCGACGACCGCATCGCCACCGCCCCGCCCGGCAGGTGGGCGATCTCCACCCGCTCCTCGTGCTGCTCCGTGCCCGGCGCGGAGTGCCACTCCACCCCGGAGATGTCCAGCGCGTACAACTCGTCCCGCTCCCGCTCCTTGCGGGCCTTCACGTCTTCCTCTGTCTCCGCCATGCGAAGCCCCTTCCGAACGGGCCCGAACCCGGGCCGGGTCGATCCGCGACGTACCCTAGTGCCCGGTCCACCGCCCCCGGCCGACTTCGGCGACCCGCGCGAAGGACCCCCCTGCGGTCCTGGTACTCTGGGCGACGGCCGTTTGTGTACGCGCCACCGGACCCGCCCGAGGCGGTCTGGAGGACGCGCCCAGCGGATCCCCGCCTCCCGAGTAACGGAAGCTCCCCCGAGACACAGACCGGGGGCACTCGGTGGCCTTTTGTGGACATCACAAGGAGTACGCGTGTCGCTCGACGCCGCTACGAAGAAGCAGATCATCACCGAGTTCGGCACCAAGGAAGGTGACACCGGCTCCCCCGAGGTCCAGGTCGCGCTCCTGACCCGCCGCATCTCCGACCTGACGGAGCACCTCAAGAGCCACAAGCACGACCACCACTCCCGTCGTGGTCTGCTGATCCTGGTCGGCCAGCGTCGCCGCCTGCTGCAGTACCTGGCCAAGAAGGACATCCAGCGCTTCCGCGCCCTGGTCGACCGCCTCGGCATCCGCCGTGGTGCGGCCGGCGGCGCCAAGTAGGACGCCGTGAAGGGAGCGGTTCCCGCGGAGGGGGCCGCTCCCTTTGCCGTACGCACGGAAACGTGCGAGGTGTCGGCCACACTTTGTAGTGTGGTAGCACGACGCACGTCACACGACACAGCGTGAACAGTGTGATCGCGGGGCCCACACGGGGTACTCCGTAACACTGGTCGCACCACGAACCGTCCGTGTGGACGGTTCACCCGAACGAGGGGAAGCGCACCTCGCCGCCGCCGGTCCTCGGTAGTGGCCCCCGGGGAGACAGCCCCGGGTGCTTCGATCGAAGACCGGCCCGCAAGGTACGGCGCGCTTCTCCGCCGAGTCCCCCTGCCACACGGGCAGCCAGGGACGAAGACGAGGAGAAGAACACTGGTGGAGAACGAGACCCACTACGCCGAGGCCGTCATCGACAACGGTTCCTTCGGCACCCGCACCATCCGCTTCGAGACGGGCCGCCTGGCCCGTCAGGCCGCCGGCTCCGCCGTGGCCTACCTGGACGACGACACCATGGTGCTGTCGGCCACCACCGCCTCCAAGAACCCCAAGGACCAGCTCGACTTCTTCCCCCTCACGGTGGACGTCGAGGAGCGGATGTACGCCGCCGGCAAGATCCCCGGCTCGTTCTTCCGCCGCGAGGGCCGTCCCTCCGAGGACGCCATCCTCACCTGCCGCCTGATCGACCGCCCGCTGCGCCCCTCCTTCAAGAAGGGCCTGCGCAACGAGATCCAGGTCGTCGCCACGATCATGGCGCTCAACCCCGACCACCTGTACGACGTCGTGGCGATCAACGCCGCCTCCGCGTCCACGCAGCTGGCCGGCCTGCCCTTCTCCGGCCCGATCGGCGGCGTCCGCGTCGCGCTGATCAACGGCCAGTGGGTCGCCTTCCCCACGCACACCGAGCTCGAGGACGCCGTCTTCGACATGGTGGTCGCGGGCCGCGTCCTGGAGGACGGCGACGTCGCGATCATGATGGTCGAGGCCGAGGCCACCGAGAAGACGATCAAGCTCGTCGAGGGCGGCGCCGACGCGCCGACCGAGGAGGTCGTCGCCGCCGGTCTGGACGCCGCGAAGCCCTTCATCAAGGTGCTCTGCAAGGCCCAGTCCGACCTCGCCGCCAAGGCCGCCAAGCCGACCGGCGAGTTCCCGGTCTTCCTGGACTACCAGGACGACGTCTTCCAGGCGCTCTCCTCCGCCGTCCGCCCCGAGCTGTCCCAGGCGCTCACCATCGCCGGCAAGCAGGAGCGCGAGGCCGAGCTGGACCGCGTCAAGGGCCTCGCCGCCGAGAAGCTCCTCCCGGAGTTCGAGGGCCGCGAGAAGGAGATCTCCGCCGCCTACCGCGCGCTGACCAAGCAGCTCGTGCGGGAGCGCGTCATCAAGGAGAAGAAGCGCATCGACGGTCGCGGTGTCACCGACATCCGCACCCTGGCCGCCGAGGTCGAGGCCATCCCGCGCGTGCACGGCTCGGCGCTGTTCGAGCGTGGCGAGACCCAGATCCTGGGCGTCACCACCCTCAACATGCTCCGCATGGAGCAGCAGCTGGACACCCTCTCCCCGGTGACCCGCAAGCGCTACATGCACAACTACAACTTCCCGCCGTACTCCGTCGGCGAGACCGGCCGCGTCGGCTCCCCGAAGCGCCGCGAGATCGGCCACGGCGCCCTCGCCGAGCGCGCCATCGTGCCGGTCCTGCCGACGCGCGAGGAGTTCCCGTACGCGATCCGCCAGGTCTCCGAGGCCCTCGGCTCCAACGGCTCCACCTCCATGGGGTCCGTCTGCGCCTCCACCATGTCGCTGCTGAACGCCGGTGTGCCCCTCAAGGCCCCCGTCGCCGGCATCGCCATGGGTCTGATCTCCCAGGAGATCAACGGTGAGACGCACTACGTCGCCCTCACCGACATCCTCGGTGCGGAGGACGCCTTCGGCGACATGGACTTCAAGGTCGCCGGCACCAAGGAGTTCGTGACCGCCCTCCAGCTCGACACCAAGCTGGACGGCATCCCGGCCTCCGTGCTCGCCGCGGCCCTCAAGCAGGCCCGCGACGCCCGCCTCCACATCCTCGACGTGATGATGGAGGCCATCGACCGGCCCGACGAGATGTCCCCGAACGCCCCGCGGATCATCACCGTCAAGATCCCGGTGGACAAGATCGGTGAGGTCATCGGCCCCAAGGGCAAGATGATCAACCAGATCCAGGAGGACACCGGCGCCGAGATCACCATCGAGGACGACGGCACCATCTACATCGGTGCCTCGGACGGACCGGCCGCCGAGGCCGCCCGCGCCACGATCAACAGCATCGCCAACCCGACGATGCCCGAGGTCGGCGAGCGTTACCTGGGCACGGTCGTCAAGACCACGACCTTCGGCGCCTTCGTCTCCCTGATGCCCGGCAAGGACGGTCTGCTGCACATCTCGCAGATCCGCAAGCTGGCCGGCGGCAAGCGCGTGGAGAACGTCGAGGACGTCCTCGGCGTGGGCCAGAAGGTCCAGGTCGAGATCGCCGAGATCGACTCCCGCGGCAAGCTCTCCCTCGTCCCCGTGATCGAGGGCGAGGAGCAGGACGACGCGAAGGACGACAGCGAGAAGTGACCTCTCGTAGCTCCACGGCGACGGCCCGCACCGGCTCCCCGGTGCGGGCCGTCGCCCGTACCCAAACCCTGATCAAGGGCCAGAACGGCGGCGGCACCGTCCGCCGCACCACCCTCCCCGGCGGCCTGCGGATCGTCACCGAGACCCTCCCCTCGGTGCGCTCGGCGACCTTCGGCATCTGGGCCAACGTCGGCTCCCGGGACGAGACCCCGGCGCTGGGCGGAGCCACCCACTACCTGGAGCACCTGCTCTTCAAGGGCACCTCCCGGCGCAGCGCGCTCGACATCTCGGCCGCGATCGACGCGGTCGGCGGCGAGATGAACGCGTTCACCGCCAAGGAGTACACCTGCTACTACGCCCGCGTGCTGGACACCGACCTCCCGCTCGCGATCGACGTGGTCTGCGACATGCTCACCGGTTCGCTGATCCGCCAGGAGGACGTCGACGTCGAGCGCGGCGCGATCCTCGAGGAGATCGCGATGACCGAGGACGACCCGGGCGACTGCGTGCACGACCTGTTCGCGCACACCATGCTCGGCGACACCCCCCTCGGCCGCCCGGTCCTCGGCACGGTGGACACCGTCAACGCGCTGAACGCCGACCGGATACGGCGCTTCTACAAGAAGCACTACGACCCGACCCGCCTGGTCGTCGCCGCGGCCGGCAACCTCGACCACGGCAAGGTGGTCCGCCAGGTCCGCGCCGCCTTCGAGAAGGCCGGCCTGCTCACCGACCCCGAGGCGGTCCCGGTCGGCCCCCGCTCCGGCAGCCGCACCCTGCGCACCGCCGGCAAGGTCGACCTGGTCTCCCGCAGGACCGAGCAGGCCCACGTCATCCTCGGCATGCCCGGCATCGCCCGCACCGACGACCGCCGCTGGTCGCTGGCCGTCCTCAACGCCGCCCTCGGCGGCGGGATGTCCTCCCGCCTCTTCCAGGAGGTCCGGGAGAAGCGCGGCCTCGCCTACAGCGTGTACTCGTACACCTCCAGCTTCGCCGACTGCGGCCTCTTCGGCGTGTACGCCGGCTGCCGGCCCAGCCAGGTGCACGACGTGCTGAAGATCTGCCGCGACGAGCTCGACCGGGCCGCCGCGGAGGGCCTGCCGGACGAGGAGATCGCCCGCGCCGTCGGCCAGCTCAAGGGGTCCACGGTCCTCGGCCTGGAGGACACCGGCGCGCTGATGAACCGCATCGGCAAGAGCGAGCTGTGCTGGGGCGACCAGATGTCCGTCGACGACGTCCTGGCGAGCATCGACGCGGTCACCCCCGATGATGTGCGGGAGGTCGCCCGGGACATCCTGGGCCGCCGTCCGTCCCTCTCGGTCATCGGCCCGCTCAAGGACAAGCAGGCCTCCCGCCTGCACGAGGCCGTGGCCTGAGCCGACCGGACCCCGCGGGGCCCGCGAAAGGAAGCAGGAGCAACATGAGCAAGCTGCGTGTGGCGGTCCTCGGCGCCAAGGGGCGCATCGGCTCCGAGGCCGTCAAGGCGGTCGAGGCCGCCGAGGACATGGAGCTGGTGGCCGCCCTCGGCCGCCACGACAGCCTGGACGCCCTGAGGTCCGCGGGGGCCCAGGCGGTGGTCGAGCTGACCACCCCCGACTCGGTCATGACCAACCTCGAGTACTGCGTCGCCCAGGGCATCCACGCCGTCGTCGGCACCACCGGCTGGAACGACGAGCGGCTGGCGACCCTCGGCGGCTGGCTCGAGGCCTCGCCCGCCACCGGCGTGCTGATCGCGCCGAACTTCTCCATCGGCGCCGTCCTCACCATGCAGTTCGCGCAGATCGCCGCGCCCTACTTCGAGTCGGTGGAGGTCGTCGAACTGCACCACCCGAACAAGGTGGACGCCCCGAGCGGCACCGCCCGGCGCACCGCCGAGCTGATCGCCGAGGCCCGCCGCACGGCCGGCAGCGCGCCCATGCCCGACGCCACCGCCACGGCGCTGGACGGGGCCCGCGGCGCCGACGTCGACGGCGTCCCGGTGCACGCGGTCCGCCTGCGCGGTCTGCTGGCCCACCAGGAGGTCCTGCTCGGCGGCGAGGGCGAGACCCTCACCGTGCGCCACGACTCCCTGCACCACAGCAGCTTCATGCCGGGCATCCTGCTCGGCGTGCGCCGCGTGGTGGAGACCCCGGGCCTGACCCACGGCCTCGAGCACTTCCTGGACCTGGGCTGACGACGAGATGCGCGCGAAGATCACCTATGCCGTCACGGCGCTGGCCCTGATCGCCTACTTCGTCCTGGCCGGCAGCCGCGGCGTCATGCTCATCCAGGTCGGCACCCCGCTGACCGTCGCCCTGGGCGCCGCCGTGCTGGTGCTGCCCGCGGTGGGCCTCTGGTTCCTCTGGAAGAACACCCAGTTCGCCCGCCGGGCGGGGGTTCTCGCCGCCGAACTCGAGGCCGAGGGCGGACTCCCGGTCGACGACCTCGAGCGCACGCCCAGCGGGCGCATCGACCGCGACTCCGCCGACGCCGTCTTCGCCCGCCGCAAGGCGGAGACGGAGGCCGCCCCGGAGGACTGGCGCACCTGGTTCCGGCTCGCCGTGGCCTACCATGACGCCCGGGACACGACGCGGGCCCGCAAGGCCATGCAGCGGGCCATCCAGCTCCACGACGGCTGACCGGAAGCCCCACGGCCCCGCCGCCCCTCTCCGGGGCAGCGGGGCCGCCTCGTACGGTTCGCGGGGCAGCGCCGCCCCCGCCCGGCATGGGCAGGGCAGCGGTGTTCCGTACGGCTGCAGCGGGGCGGCGCAACCCTCGCCAGGCTCCGGCAGGGGCAGCGCCGCCCCCTCCCGGCTCCGGCAGGGCAGCGGTGACCGTACGGCTCCGGCAGGTCCGGGGGCGCCCCCGCACGCCTCTTGCACGGCAGGGCCGACTCCGTACGCCTCTGCGGGGCAGTGGCGAACCAACGGCCCTCGCAGGGCGGCGGCGTCCAGCAGCGCTGCAGGGCGCCGGCGGCGTTTCTACAGCCCTGCCGGGCGGCGGCGACATCGCACGGCTCTCGCAGGTGGGCGGGGCCGGCTTCGTACGGTTCACCGGGACAGCGGCGACCCTGCCGGCTCCTGCGGGGCGGCGGCGACGCCGCACGACCACCCGGGGCGGCCCAGGGGCGGCAGCGCCCGTCGTACGGGCTCTAGCCGGCCCTCCGGCGCGCGGCGGAGACCATCCGGTACTCGTCGGCCCACGCCTCGACCGTGTCCGACGCCCGGTCGAACGCGGCCGGGCGGTTCAGGAAGTCGGCGCCGTGGGTGCTGAGCAGCACCACCGGCCCGTCCGCCGGCGCCCCGGCGCTCCGCCCGCTCCGGGCCTCCAGCACCAGCCCCTGGCCCTGCACGGTACGCGGCAGGCCCATCCAGCGGACCGGCTGCTGCACCACCCGGAGCGTCCCGACCCGCGCCCACGGCGTGGTCCGCGTCGTGAGGAACGCGACGTGCCGCAGCCCCGCCGAGCTCACCCAGACGCCGATCCGCAGACCGCGCAGCGCCGCGGCGATCATCAGCACCGCGAGCCCGAACCAGATCCAGGCCGCCGTCACCGACGTGGTCGCGGCGATGATCATGGCAGCGACCAGCACGAACGAGGCGAGCAGCAGCACCAGCGCGGCGAGGCCGACCCGCCACGGGCCCGGCCGGTAGGGCCGCCGCCACCGCTGACGGTCGTGATGCGGCAGGACCACGTCCTCCGTCTCCCCGTCGAACGCGCGGTCGGCCGTCAGAAAGGGCAGGGGCACGGCGGGTCCTCACTCGATCCACGATCCATACACACGAACGATGTCCGGTGAGGCTATCGAGCCGTGTCCGGGCCCACCACCCAGGGGCCGCCCGATCGGCCGGGCGGGCCGGAGCCGAAAGCCGCGGACGGGGTCAGATCGCCGCATGCCGTTCGTCGTAGAGTGAGCGACTGCCTGCCGAGGGCCGCCCCGCAGGGCCGAAACCACCCCCGACCTCGCCGAAGGAATGCCGCACCGTGACCGACACCCCTCCCGACGACCTCACGCCCAGCTTCCGGAGCGACGTCACCGTCGAACTGGTCAAGCACACCGCCTCGGACGCCGACGTGCTGTTCGCCGCCCGCGTCTCCACCGTGGGCGAGCAGTCCCTGGAGGAGCTGGAGAAGGAGCCGGGACGCTCCAAGGGGCTGATCAACTACCTGATGCGCGACCGCCACGGCAGCCCCTTCGAGCACAACTCGATGACCTTCTTCGTCAGCGCCCCGATCTTCGTGATGCGCGAGTTCATGCGCCACCGCGTCGGCTGGAGCTACAACGAGGAGAGCGGGCGCTACCGGCAGCTCGAGCCCGTCTTCTACGTCCCCGGCGCCGACCGCAAGCTGGTCCAGCAGGGCCGCCCCGGCAAGTACGAGTTCGTCGAGGGCACACCCGACCAGCAGGAGACCGTCACCCGCGCCATGACGGAGACGTACCAGGAGGCCTACCGCGCCTACCTGGAGATGCTCTCGGCCGGTGTCGCCCGAGAGGTGGCCCGAGCGGTCCTGCCCGTCGGCCTGTTCTCGTCCATGTACGCCACCTGCAACGCCCGCTCGCTGATGCACTTCCTCGGCCTGCGGACCAAGCACGAACTCGCCCGGGTGCCCTCCTTCCCGCAGCGCGAGATCGAGATGGTGGCGGAGCGGATGGAGCAGGAGTGGGCCAAGCTCATGCCGCTCACCTACGAGGCCTTCAACAGCAACGGCCGCGTCGCCCCCTGACCCGGACGGCCTTCGCACGGACGCGTACGCTTCCTCCGCCCGAAGTGTCCGGATTGCAGGACTTCGCGAAGTTCATCTAGCCTGACGATACGGGCCCGGCACTGCTTGAACCCCCGAGCAGGCAGTGCCGGGATCCCGTTCGTCCGCAATGTCCGACCCCCGAGGGCGCACCAGGCCCGGTGCAGCGAGTAGCGTGTTAGGCATGGCACCGACCTCCACTCCGCAGACCCCCTTCGGGAGGGTCCTCACCGCCATGGTGACTCCGTTCACGGCGGACGGCGCGCTCGACCTCGACGGCGCCCAGCGGCTTGCCACCCACCTCGTGGACGCCGGCAACGACGGTCTGATCGTCAACGGCACCACCGGTGAGTCGCCCACCACCAGCAACGCGGAGAAAGCGGCCCTCCTGCGGGCCGTCCTGGAGGCCGTCGGCGACCGGGCCCACATCGTCGCCGGCGTCGGCACCAACGACACCCACCACAGCATCGAGCTCGCCCGCACCGCCGAGGAGCTCGGCGCCCACGGCCTGCTCACCGTGACGCCGTACTACAACAAGCCCCCGCAGGAGGGCCTGTACCGGCACTTCACGGCGATCGCCGACGCCACCGGCCTGCCGGTGATGCTCTACGACATCCCGGGCCGCAGCGGCGTCCCGATCACCACGGAGACCCTGGTCCGCCTCGCGGAGCACCCGCGGATCGTCGCCAACAAGGACGCCAAGGGTGACCTGGGCGCCGCGAGCTGGGCGCTCTCCCGTTCCGGACTGGCCTGGTACTCCGGCGACGACATCCTGAACCTGCCGCTGCTGTCCATCGGCGCGGTCGGCTTCGTCTCCGTCGTCGGCCACCTGGTCGCCCCGGACCTGCGCGCGATGCTCGAGGCCCACCTCGGCGGCGACGTGCACAAGGCCGCGGAGATCCACCAGAAGCTGCTCCCCGTCTACACGGGCGTCTTCCGCACCCAGGGCGCGATGACCACCAAGGCCGCCCTGACCCTGCAGGGTCTGCCCGCCGGACCGCTGCGCGCCCCCCTCGTCGAGCTGTCTCCGGCGGAGCTCGAGCAGCTCAGGCTCGATCTCACCGCGGGCGGGGTACAGCTCTGAACACCGGACTTCACAACTGAATACGCAGGGCTGACAGCGCCTGCACCTTTCACACGACAACTGCTTCCGCACGAACGTCACGCGCGCCACGTGCCCCCGGGCACGTGGCGCGCGTGGTGAGGAGAGTCTTTTGAGTCATCCGCATCCTGAACTCGGCCCGCCGCCCAAGCTCCCCAAGGGCGGACTGCGGGTCACCCCGCTCGGCGGCCTCGGTGAGATCGGTCGGAACATGACCGTCTTCGAGTTCGACGGCCGCCTGCTGATCGTCGACTGCGGCGTGCTCTTCCCCGAGGAGGAGCAGCCGGGAATCGACCTGATCCTGCCGGACTTCTCGTCCATCCGGGACCGCCTCGGCGACATCGAGGGCATCGTCCTGACCCACGGCCACGAGGACCACATCGGCGCGGTGCCCTACCTGCTGCGCGAGCGGCCGGACATCCCGCTGATCGGCTCCAAGCTGACCCTCGCCCTGATCGAGGCCAAGCTGCAGGAGCACCGGATCCGTCCGTACTCCCTCGAGGTCGCGGAGGGCAACCGGGAGCGCCTGGGCCCCTTCGACTGCGAGTTCGTCGCGGTCAACCACTCCATCCCGGACGCCCTCGCGGTGGCCATCCGCACCCCCGCGGGCATGGTCGTGCACACCGGCGACTTCAAGATGGACCAGCTTCCGCTGGACGGCCGCCTCACGGACCTGCACGCGTTCGCACGGCTGAGCGAGGAGGGCATCGACCTCCTGCTCAGCGACTCGACGAACGCCGAGGTCCCGGGCTTCGTCCCGCCGGAGCGCGACATCTCGAACGTGCTGCGTTCGGTCTTCGCCGGCGCCCGCAAGCGCGTCATCGTGGCCAGCTTCGCCAGCCACATCCACCGCGTCCAGCAGATCCTCGACGCCGCCCACGAGTACGGCCGCAGAGTCGCCTTCGTCGGCCGCTCGATGGTCCGCAACATGGGCATCGCCCGGGACCTCGGCTACCTGCGGGTGCCGCCGGGCCTGGTCGTGGACGTCAAGACGCTGGACGACCTGCCGGACCACGAGGTCGTGCTGGTCTGCACGGGTTCGCAGGGCGAGCCGATGGCCGCGCTGTCCCGCATGGCCAACCGCGACCACCAGATCCGGATCGTCCCCGGCGACACCGTGATCCTGGCGTCCTCGCTGATCCCGGGCAACGAGAACTCGGTGTACCGGGTGATCAACGGCCTCACCCGCTGGGGCGCCAACGTCGTCCACAAGGGCAACGCCAAGGTCCACGTCTCGGGCCACGCCTCGGCCGGCGAGCTGCTGTACTTCTACAACATCTGCCGCCCGCGGAACCTGATGCCGGTGCACGGCGAGTGGCGCCACCTGCGCGCCAACGCCGAGCTGGGCGCCCTGACCGGCGTCCCGCACGACCGCATCGTGATCGCCGAGGACGGCGTGGTCGTCGACCTGGTCGACGGCAAGGCCAAGATCACCGGCAAGGTGCAGGCCGGCTACGTGTACGTCGACGGCCTCTCCGTCGGCGGGGTGGGCGAGCCCGCGCTCAAGGACCGGAAGATCCTCGGCGACGAGGGCATCATCTCCGTCTTCGTGGTGGTGGACTCCTCCACCGGCAAGATCAGCGCGGGCCCGCACATCCAGGCCCGCGGCTCCGGCATCGAGGACAAGGCCTTCGGCGACGTCCTGCCGAAGCTGGTCGAGGTGCTGGAGCGCCAGGCCCAGGAGGGCGTGGTGGAACCGCACCAGATGCAGCAGCTCATCCGCCGCACGCTGGGCAAGTGGGTGTCCGACACCTACCGCCGCCGACCGATGATCCTGCCGGTCGTCGTCGACGTCTGATCAGGCACGCCAGGCAGTGCACGCGGAGGGGAGCGCCTCGATTTGCATACGGGCGCTCCCCTCCAGTACGTTTACGGCTCCGCCCAGGGGGCACCCGCAACGCTTACGGCGTCCAGGGGTGCCGACCAGGAGGGCGGGAAAACCGACTCGGAGCTTCTGCTAAAGTCGGAACCGCCGGAAAGGAAAAGCGCCGCGAAAGTGGTGCTGGAACTGGAAAGCACCGAGGAAATCGGAACGGAAACGGTCTGATAGAGTCGG
>NZ_JBEYUK010000019.1:0-127938 GCF_040643475.1 Streptomyces sp. NPDC047130
GTCCACGAAGCCGATGCCCTTCTCGGCCAGCTCCGCGGCGTGCTTCTCGTCGTCCGTCCAGCGCGAGTTGCCGCCGTCCACCACCACGTCACCGGGCTCGAGGAGCTCGGCCAGCTCGTCGACGGTGGACTGGGTCGCGGCGCCGGCCGGGACCATCACCCACACCACCCGAGGGGCCTGCAGGCTGTCCACAAGCTCACGCAGGCTGTGGACGTCCGAGACGTCCGGGTTGCGGTCGTATCCCACGACGGTGTGGCCCGCGCGGCGGATCCGCTCGCGCATGTTGCCGCCCATCTTGCCGAGGCCGACGAGACCGAGCTCCATCAGTTGTTCCCTTTGGTTGCGAGGTGGGGTGTGGATGCTGGTGGGCACCCACGTCCGAGCGTAAACCCGGCTCCGCACCGCCACCCGATGGGCGGCCCCTTGACCTAGTGCTTCGACCGGTGCGGGCCTCGCCGTACGCGGCGACACCCGTCCGGAGAGGGCCCGCGCAGGGCGGACCCGTCCGGAAAACGGCTCCGCGGTGCGCGGGACGGACGCCCTGCACCGCGGAGAGACAGCAGGTCAGCCGCTGAGGCGGACCGGCATGATCAGGTACTTGTAGGCCTCGT
Source organism: Streptomyces sp. NPDC047130 (assembly GCF_040643475.1). Classification (NCBI taxonomy): domain Bacteria; kingdom Bacillati; phylum Actinomycetota; class Actinomycetes; order Kitasatosporales; family Streptomycetaceae; genus Streptomyces; species Streptomyces sp. NPDC047130. The sequence goes on from NZ_JBEYUK010000019.1 coordinate 612, forward strand.
CGGCCTCCGCGTCCACGGACGGCTTGCCGCTGAGCAGCGCCGGCTTGGTGGACGTGGTGAAGGACAGCTGGGCCACCGGGGAGTCGATGGCGCTCAGGCCGTCCAGCAGGAAGGTCGGGTTGAAGGCGATGGAGATGTCGTCGCCGTCCAGGTTGGCGTCGACCCTTTCCACAGCCTGTGCGTCGTCGCTGGATCCGGCTTCGAGGATCAGCACGCCCTGCTCGAAGGAGAGCCGCACCGGGGTGTTCCGCTCGGCGACCAGGGCCACGCGCTTGACGGCCTCGACGAACGGCGCGGTCTCGATGGTGGCCACGCTGTTGAACTCGGTCGGGAAGAGCGTCCGGTACTTCGGGAGGTCGCCCTCCAGCAGCCGCGTGGTGGTGCGGCGGCCGGCGCCCTCGAAACCGATCAGGCCCTCGCCCTTGCCGGAGCCGGAGAGCGCCAGGATGACGTTGTCACCGCTGGTCAGCGCCTTGGCGGTGTCCAGCAGCGTCTTGGCGGGGACCAGGGCGACCGCGGAGGCGTCCGGGTTCTCCGGCTTCCACAGGAACTCGCGGACCGCGAAGCGGTAGCGGTCGGTGGAGGCCAGGGTGACCGTGTCGCCCTCGATCTCGATGCGCACACCGGTGAGCACCGGGAGGGTGTCGTCGCGGCCCGCGGCGATCGCGACCTGGGCGGCGGCAGCGGCGAAGACGTCGCCGGGGACCGTGCCGGTGGCGTTCGGCATCTGCGGGAGCGCCGGGTACTCCTCCACAGGCAGTGTGTGGAGCGTGAAGCGGGAGGAGCCGCAGACCACGGTGGCCCGCACGCCGTCGGTGGAGATCTCCACCGGGCGGTTGGGGAGGGCGCGGCAGATGTCGGCCAGGAGGCGGCCGGAGACGAGCACCGTGCCCTCCTCCTCGACCTCGGCCTCGACGGAGACACGGGCCGAGACCTCGTAGTCGAAGCTGGAGAGGCTCAGCTGCCCGTCCTCGGCCTTCAGCAGCAGGCCCGCGAGGACCGGGGCCGGCGGACGGGCGGGCAGGCTGCGCGCAGCCCAGGCCACCGCCTCCGCGAGTACGTCGCGTTCCACCCGGATCTTCACCGTTGCCGCCTCCTGCTGTTGCCGGCGTCCCTCGCCCTGCTGGCCTTCGTCGGTGGTGTAGCTCGCTCCCCGGGAGGGGAGAACCACCGGGGACCAGTCTGACGCATCCCGCTGACAGCTGTTGCCCCTCGGGTCAAGTCGGACCGGAGGCCGCTCGAGCGGCCGGAGCCGAGTTGTGCACAGGACCCACTTCGAAACGAATTCCCGGCTCTCTCAGGTTGGGAGTAGTAGTAGGGGCTGTGGATACCGTGGATAACCCCGTTTTCCCAGGTCAGCGCCGGTTTTTTATCCACTGGGCCTGTGGGTGTGGCCGGTGGACAACTCGGGGTCTCTGTGGACGGGGGAAAGTTCTGCACAGCCCGTGCACAGGGAGGGGCGACTTCTCCCCAGCTGCGTCCCCAGCTTTTCCCAGGTTTCCCACACCCCACTCCAGCAGCCTCGTGTGACGCCTTTCACTCCGAGCAGTGATCGGGGCCTCGTTGTTGCCGAACAGTGGACAGTGGTGTGGAGAACCGGCGGTTCGCTGGGGACAACGGGCCCCATCCTGTGGGTTGCCGGTGGACAACCGGAAGCGGGGGTTGTGGGCATCGAGACTGTCCACAGGTTGTGGACAGTCTTCGTCCACGAATCCACATGGCGCTGACCTGTTCTGATGAGACTTCACGGCCGTTACCTGTGGACACATTCTGGACAACTTGGCCCTCCCCAGGCTGTGGACGCCAGAAAGTGCCCGAATCTGTGGAGGAAGACCGTAACCCCGGTCCGGCTCGAACACGTTGGGCGGGTGTTCCCCTCCTCGGCCGCCTCCGGCCGGGCGCCGACGGCTCGCTGACGGGCCTCCGGGCGGGGGCGTTGGGGGCGTTGGGAGCGTTGGGCTCCGGCGGGGTGGAGCGGTGCGAGGCGGAGCCGGGGCGAGGGCGAGGACCTGGCGAGGCACCGGCCGCGCGCCGGCACCCGTCCCGCGTCGGCACCCGTCCCGCGAGCTCCGCGTCCCGTGAGAGCCGCATCGCATGGGTGCCGCATCGCGTGAGCACCGCATCGCGTGGGTGCCGCGGGAGGACGGTCCGTGGGGCGGGGCGCGGGAAACGAGAAGCGCCCCGGGGTCTCCGGGGCGCTTCGGTCGTGCTGTGCAGCCGGTACAGCCGGTGCAGGCGCTGCGGGCCCTGTCAGCCGTTCTTGATGCGGTTGGTCAGTTCGGTGACCTGGTTGTAGATGGAGCGCCGCTCCGCCATCAGCGCGCGGATCTTCCGGTCGGCGTGCATCACCGTGGTGTGGTCGCGTCCGCCGAACTGCGCGCCGATCTTCGGCAGCGACAGGTCGGTGAGCTCACGGCACAGATACATGGCGATCTGTCGCGCCGTCACGAGCGCACGGCCCCGGGAGGTCCCGCACAGGTCCTCGACGGTCAGCCCGAAGTAGTCCGCGGTGGCCGCCATGATGGCCGACGCCGTGATCTCGGGGGCCGAGTCCTCGCCCCCGGGGATCAGGTCCTTGAGGACGATCTCGGTCAGCCCCAGGTCCACCGGCTGGCGGTTGAGGGAGGCGAAGGCCGTCACCCGGATCAGCGCGCCCTCCAGCTCACGGATGTTCCGCGAGATCCGCGAGGCGATGAACTCCAGCACCTCCGGCGGGGCGTTGAGCTGCTCCTGCACCGCCTTCTTCCGGAGGATCGCGATCCGCGTCTCCAGCTCCGGCGGCTGTACGTCGGTGATCAGACCCCACTCGAACCGGTTCCGCAGTCGGTCCTCCAGCGTCACCAGCTGCTTGGGCGGCCGGTCGCTGGAGAGCACGATCTGCTTGTTGGCGTTGTGGAGGGTGTTGAAGGTGTGGAAGAACTCCTCCTGCGTCGACTCCTTGTCCGCGAGGAACTGGATGTCGTCGACCAGCAGGATGTCCATCTCCCGGTAGCGCTTGCGGAAGCTGTCGCCCTTGCCGTCGCGGATCGAGTTGATGAACTCGTTGGTGAACTCCTCGGAGCTCACGTACCGCACCCGGGTGCCGGGGTAGAGGCTACGCGCGTAATGCCCGATGGCGTGCAGCAGATGGGTCTTGCCCAGCCCCGACTCCCCATAGATGAAGAGGGGGTTGTACGCCTTCGCCGGCGCCTCCGCCACGGCCACCGCGGCGGCGTGCGCGAAGCGGTTCGAGGCGCCGATGACGAACGTCTCGAACAGGTACTTGGGATTGAGCCGTGCCGCGGGCTCGCCCACGCCGGGAGTCCCCGCGCCGCCGGAGCCGGAGCCGGAACCGCTGCCGGCGCCGACGAGCGAGGAGGCCGAGGGCGAGGAGGAGGACATCGACGGCATCGAGGAGACCGAGGACGGCCCGGACGGGTAGCCCTCGTACCCGCCGCGGTCGAAGTCGGGCCGACCGCCGTCGCCGCGCGGCGGGCGCTCGTACTCGCCGCGGTCCTGGCGCTCCTGCCGTGCGTCGCGGTCGTTGCGCGCCTCGGCGGGGCGGTCGTAGTCGGACCGGGAGTACTCCGGGCGCTCGAACTCCTTGCGCTCGAACTCCTTGCGCTCGTATTCCTTGCGGTCGGCACGGTCGTAGTCCGGACGCTCGTACTCGGAGCGGTCCGCGGAGCCGCGGTCGTACTCGCCCCGGTCGTAGTCGCGGCGGTCGTGGTCCCGGCGGCCGTACTCGGAGCGCGGGTAGTCCTGGCGCTCGTACTCGGCGGGCCGGCCGTAGGCAGGACGGGGCCGCCCGTAGTCCTGGCCGCCGTACTCCGGGGTGCCGTAATCCTGGGCCCCGTAGTCCTGGCCGCCGTACTCCTGCGACGAGGGGGAGGCGTACGGGTCACGGTCGGGGAAGCCGAGCGGCTGCTGCTGCCAGCCGTAGTCCTGCTGCTGTCCCGGCCGCGGCCAGGCACCCGGCTCCTGGCGCTGGTGCTCCTGGCGCTGGTGCTCCGAACGCTGGTGCTCGGAGCGCTGGTGCTCGGGGCGCTGGTGTTCCGGATAGGCGGGACGCGCCGTGGGCAGCGGCTCCTGCCGGGACTCCGGCGCGGAAGCCGGCCCCTCCGCGTCGTCCTGCGACCCGGCGGCCGCGGCCGAGGAAGGCGCCGGCGGCTCACCCATCGAGGTGTCCACCGTCACGGCGATCCGGATCGGGCGCCCGCACTCACGGGTCAGCGTCTCGCTGACCAGGGGGCCGAGCCGGTTCTCCAGCACCGTCTTGGCGAACTCGTTCGGCACCGCGAGCAGGGCGGTGTCGGCCACCAGGGCCAACGGCACGCAGCTGCGCAGCCACCGCTCGTCCTTCGGCTCCACTCCCTGCCCGCGGCCCTCTCCCAGGAGCCCGTCCAGCACCCGAGGCCACACTGCGGCAAGATCAGCGGGTACGTCAGCCACAGTGCACGCTCTCTCACAGGTCCCACGTCTGCGTGGTGCGCGGGACGATCAGGGTCGGCCGTCCGGCGGACGGCGGGTAACGAATCAGTAGGGGCCGGGGGGAACCGAACGAATCGGGAGTCCGCCCACGGTAGTCAGGCCGACGGCTGTGCATCAAGTCGTTGTCCCCAGCCTGTGGACAGTGTGCCGCCGCCCCACGTCGGGCCGGAAATCGAGCGGTGAGCGGGCCCCGCGCCAGGTGCCGCGGAACTGCCCCCGGACCCGTCGTGACCAGCGTTCACCGGGTAAGCTGCCGGGGTCACACAACCGTCGGGTTTGACCGGATGGCGCAGCCGCGCGTACCGTGACCAGGTCGAGTTGTCGATGGCTGCTGCCGCCTGCCTCCGATGGGCAAAGATCACGCACCAGTGGTCGAGAAGCGGTGCACTCGGGCGTAAGCGAGCTACTCGTGGGCGCACGGTGACAGCCAGACGACACCCGCCACCCACCGATTCATTTCTGGAGCCCCCGAGTGAGCAAGCGCACCTTCCAGCCGAACAACCGTCGTCGCGCGAAGACCCACGGCTTCCGGCTGCGTATGCGGACCCGTGCCGGCCGCGCGATCCTGGCGACCCGCCGCAGCAAGGGTCGCGCCCGCCTGTCCGCCTGATTCCGGTCAGGTCATGACGTCGTGCTGCCCACCGACAACCGGCTGAGGCGGCGCGAGGACTTCGCGACCGCTGTACGACGAGGGCGCCGGGCCGGCCGCCCGCACCTCGTCGTCCACTTTCGTAGCGGTGCCACGGACCCGCACGCGCAGGGGGAGAGCGCTTCCCCAGCACGTGCGGGTTTCGTCGTGAGCAAAGCCGTGGGCGGAGCGGTGGTGCGCAACAAGGTGAAGCGCAGACTTCGCCATCTGATGCGCGAGCGGGTCGCTCTGCTGCCCCCCGGTAGCCTGGTAGTGGTACGCGCGCTGCCCCCTGCGGGCGGTGCGGCCTACGAAGAACTGGCCCGAGACCTGGACGCCGCCCTCCAGCGGCTGCTGGGAGGGGGCAACCGATGAAGTACCCGCTGTTGGCTCTGATCAAGCTGTACCAGTGGACGATCAGTCCGCTGCTCGGGCCGGTGTGCAAGTACTACCCGTCGTGCTCCCACTACGGCTACCAGGCCATCGATCGGCACGGTGCGATCAAGGGATCGGCGCTCACCGCGTGGCGCATCCTGCGCTGCAACCCGTGGTCGCTCGGCGGCGTGGACCATGTGCCTCCGCGGAAGCGCCCGCGGTGGCACGAGATGCTGCGGGCCTCGTGGCGCGCACGCAAGGGCGGGCCCTCCGCCGATTCCGCCACCGAGGAGCGTGGAGAGACGGGCAGCCGGCCCGACCTCTCCCCGAGCCCGGCCGCAGAGACCCCGTCCCATGCCCAAGGAGCATGATTAGTGGACACGATTGCCAGCTTCTTCAGCTTTATCACCACACCCGTTTCCTGGATCATCGTCCAGTTCCACTCGCTGTACGGCGCCGTTTTCGGTCAGTCCAGCGGATGGGCCTGGGGTCTCTCGATCGTGTCCCTGGTGATCCTGATCCGCATCTGCCTGATCCCGCTCTTCGTGAAGCAGATCAAGGCGACCCGGGCCATGCAGACGCTGCAGCCCGAGATGAAGAAGATCCAGGAGCGCTACAAGAACGACAAGCAGCGCCAGTCCGAAGAGATGATGAAGCTGTACAAGGAGTCGGGCACCAACCCGCTCTCCTCGTGCCTTCCCATCCTGGCGCAGTCGCCCTTCTTCTTCGCGCTGTACCACGTCCTGAACACCATCGCCCAGGGCAAGACCATCGGCGTCCTGAACCAGGACCTCGTGGACAGCGCCCGTCAGGCGCACATCTTCGGCGCTCCGCTGGCGAGCAAGTTCACCGACAGTGCCGACGTCATCGGGCAGCTGAACGCCAGCGTCACCGACGTCCGCGTCGTGACCGTGATCATGATCGTCCTGATGTCGCTGTCGCAGTTCTTCACCCAGCGCCAGCTGATGACGAAGAACGTCGACACCACGGTGAAGACGCCGTTCATGCAGCAGCAGAAGATGCTGATGTACGTCTTCCCGATCATCTTCGCCGTCTTCGGCATCAACTTCCCGGTCGGTGTCCTCGTCTACTGGCTGACCACCAACGTGTGGACCATGGGCCAGCAGATGTACGTCATCCACAACAACCCGACCCCCGGTTCCACGGCTCAGGCGGCCTACCTCGAGCGCCTGACCAAGAAGGTCGAGCGCAGCGGCACGATCCGCGGCCGTGGCCGTCGCGCCATCGTCAAGGCCATCGTCGCCAAGGGCCGTGACCGCAACCCGGCCGAGCGGAAGTTCGTGAACGGCCTGAACAAGCTGGGCTTCGCCGCACAGCCCGACGGCAGCGTGGTCAAGAGCGACAAGCTCGCCGCCGACCAGGCGCACGACGGCTCGGGCGCCACGCCCACCGGCACCGCCAAGCGCCAGCAGCCCAAGCGCCAGACCAAGGCCCAGCGCCAGGCGGCCGTCAAGGCGGCTCAGGACGCTCAGGCCGAGGCCGACGCCGAAGCGGCGGAGGCCGACCACCCGGAGAGCGCCAAGCCCCAGGGCAAGAAGCCGCAGGGCGGTGCCACCAAGGCCGGCGGTCCAGGAAACGGCGGCCGCAGCCGCGCCCAGTCGGGTCGCAAGGGTCCGCAGCAGCGCTCCAAGTCCTCGTCCAAGAAGTAAGAAGGAGCCCATCCCGTGACGGAAGGCACCATCCCCTCCGCCGCCGACGGTGCGGACGCCCTGACCCGCCTGGAGCAGGAGGGCGAGATCGCGGCCGACTACCTGGAAGGTCTGCTCGACATCGCCGACCTCGACGGTGACATCGACATGGACGTCGAGGCGGACCGGGCGTCCGTGTCGATCATCAGCGACTCGGGCAGTCGTGACCTGCAGAAGCTGGTCGGCCGTGACGGTGAGGTGCTCGAGGCCCTCCAGGAGCTCACGCGCCTGGCCGTGCACCGGGAGACCGGTGACCGGAGCCGGCTGATGCTGGACGTCGCCGGCTTCCGGGCGCGCAAGCGTGCCGAGCTCTCCGAGATCGGCGCCAAGGCCGCCGCGGAGGCGCGCAGCACCGGCGAGCCGGTGCGGCTGCGGGCCATGTCCCCGTTCGAGCGCAAGGTCGTCCACGACGCGGTCAAGGCCGCGGGTCTGCGAAGCGAGTCCGAGGGCGAGGAACCGCAGCGCTTCGTGGTCGTACTGCCTGCCTGATCGGTCCGCGTACGTTCCACCGGCCCCGTCTGTTGAGCAGACGGGGCCGTACTTTGTCAGCCTGGTAGTTCTCGTGGTCAGCGCCCAGTGCGCTCTTTGCGGTACGGAAGGACGGTCCCCCCGTGACGGAGGCAGCAGAGCTTCCCCCTGCGCCCGAGCAGGCGCGTGAAGTGTTCGGCGATCGCTTCGACGATGCGGTGCGGTACGCCGAACTGCTGGCGGACGCCGGTGTGCAGCGCGGGCTCATCGGCCCGCGCGAGGTGCCCCGGCTGTGGGAGCGCCACCTGCTCAACTGCGCGGTGCTCTCCGAGGTCGTGCCGGAGGGTGTGACCGTGTGCGACGTGGGCTCGGGTGCGGGTCTCCCGGGCATCCCCCTGGCCCTGGTCCGCGGCGACCTGAAGATCACGCTGCTGGAGCCGCTGCTGCGGCGGACCACCTTCCTCACCGAAGTGGTGGAGCTGCTCGGCCTGCATCACGTGACAGTGGTCCGTGGGCGTGCCGAGGAGGTCCTCGGCAAGCTGCCGCCGGTCCATGTGGTCACCGCCAGGGCCGTCGCGCCGCTGGACCGCCTGGCGACCTGGGGCATCCCGCTGCTGCGCCCGTACGGCGAGATGCTGGCGCTGAAGGGCGACACCGCCGACGAGGAACTGAAGGCGTCTGCCTCCGCGCTCAGCAAGCTGGGAGCGGTGGAGACGGACGTCCTCCAGGTCGGCGAGGGTGTGGTGGACCCGCTGTCAACGGTGGTCCAGGTGAAGGTCGGCGAGAGCCCTGGAGGTGTCCGGTTCGCCGCGAAGCGGGCCAAGGCGGCCCGCCCGGCTCGCCCCTCGCGTCGTCGCCGCTGACGAGCCTCGACCCATGGGAGGGCCGACCAGAGGGCTGAGAGGCTGGGTGAGCCCTGCGAGCCCTGAGAGCCTGAGGGTCCTCCCATGGGCGGTCTGGATGGTCCACCCCGGTTCCTGTGGCGACCCACGTAGTTGTCGCCCGGAGTGTCGGAAGGCTCCCTTGCCCCGACCTCGGCATCGTTGTTTCACGTGAAACGTCGCTCACTGCTCCAAGGCATCATTGGCCGCAGTCACGCCGCCGCCGAACCGCGCGACCGTAAGCCCTCTCCCCTGCGGAAGCCCTCAAGCGGTTCACCGTCCAGGGGTGTCAAGTTGTCCACAGAGGCGGATCTCTCCACAGAACAACCGGCCTCACTGGTTCGCACCCCCGAAGGCATGGGACGCTCTGTACAGAGAGAGCCTGAAGTCGAGGAGAGTGAATCCTTGCGGTCCGACGCCAACATCGCGGGACCGATGACCGATCCGGTCCCCGGCCCCCGCACCGAGTCGTTGGGGGACGATGTTTCACGTGAAACACCGCCCCCTATGGACGACACCCCCATGGGACACACCAGCCAGCAGGCGGTGGACGCCATGGGGCGTGCCGCCGGGGAAGGTCTGCCCCGTCCGGAGCAGACCCGGATCATCGTGGTCGCCAACCAGAAGGGCGGCGTAGGTAAGACCACCACCACGGTCAATGTCGCCGCCTCCTTGGCTCTGCACGGCAACCGGGTCCTGGTTGTCGACTTGGATCCCCAGGGCAACGCCTCGACGGCACTGGGTATCGACCACCACGCCGAGGTCCCGTCCATCTACGACGTCCTGGTCGACAGCCGTCCCCTCTCCGAGGTGGTGCAGCCCGTCCCGGACGTGGAGGGCCTGTTCTGCGCACCCGCCACGATCGACCTGGCCGGCGCCGAGATCGAACTGGTCTCCCTGGTGGCCCGTGAGAGCCGCCTGCAGCGCGCCCTCCAGGCCTACGAGCAGCCGCTGGACTACGTCCTCATCGACTGCCCGCCGTCACTGGGCCTGCTGACCGTCAATGCGATGGTCGCCGGCGCCGAGGTGCTGATTCCGATCCAGTGCGAGTACTACGCCCTGGAAGGCCTGGGGCAGCTCCTGCGGAACGTCGAGCTGATCCGCGGCCACCTGAACACGGACCTGCACGTCTCCACCATCCTGCTCACCATGTACGACGGCCGTACCCGGCTGGCGTCCCAGGTGGCTGAAGAGGTCCGGAGCCACTTCGGCAGTGAGGTGCTGCGGACGAGCATCCCGCGGTCGGTCCGCATCTCGGAGGCCCCGAGTTACGGACAGACTGTTCTGACCTACGATCCAGGTTCGAGTGGTGCCCTCTCCTACCTTGAGGCGGCCCGGGAGATCGCACTCCGGGGTGTGGGCATCCACTACGACGGCTCGCAGGCCCACACGGGCGCTGCGATGGGTCAGCTGCCCAGCGGGCAACCGCAGGGCGGTCAGGGCGTGGACGGTCAGATGATGAGCGGACAGAGCATGGTGGAGGGGATCCAGTGAGTGAACGACGCAGAGGGCTGGGCCGCGGGCTTGGCGCACTGATCCCCGCAGCGCCGACGGGAGACAGGACGGTCGGCGGTCCGGCGACCGTCGCGTCCCCCGCGAGCACGGCCACCCAGACGGTCCCGGGTGTCCCCAGGGGCGTGGGTGAGCGCGGTGTGCCGGCGGCCAAGCTGGCGTCTCTTCCTCAGGCCCAGCGCGAGGCGGAGGACAGCAGCCAGGGCGGGTCCGATCTCCCGGCTTCCCCAATGGGTGCCCACTTCGCCGAGCTGCCCCTGGACTCCATCACTCCCAACCCGCGCCAGCCTCGTGAGGTCTTCGACGAGGACGCGCTGGCGGAGCTCGTCACCTCCATCAAGGAGGTCGGCCTGCTCCAGCCCGTGGTGGTCCGGCAGATCGGATCGGGCCGCTACGAGCTCATCATGGGTGAGCGCCGCTGGCGTGCCTGCCGGGAGGCCGGCCTGGAGGCGATCCCGGCCATCGTCCGCGCCACCGAGGACGAGAAGCTCCTCCTGGACGCGCTGCTGGAGAACCTCCACCGTGCTCAGCTGAACCCGCTGGAAGAGGCCGCCGCCTACGACCAGCTCCTGCAGGACTTCAAGTGCACGCATGACCAGCTCGCGGACCGGATCGGCCGCTCCCGGCCGCAGGTGTCCAACACGCTGCGGCTGCTGAAGCTGTCCCCTGCGGTGCAGCGCCGGGTGGCCGCCGGGGTACTCTCGGCCGGTCACGCCCGAGCGCTCCTCTCCATCGACGACGCCGAGGAGCAGGACCGGCTGGCGCGGCGGATCGTCGCCGAGGGACTCTCGGTCCGTGCCGTCGAGGAGATCGTCACTCTGATGGGGACCAGCCCCGAGAAGCCTGCCCGGGCCAAGGGCCCGCGGGCCGGCTCCCGGGTCTCCCCGGCCCTCTCGGAGCTCGCGACCCGCCTCTCCGACCGCTTCGAGACCCGGGTCAAGGTGGACCTGGGCAAGTCGAAGGGCAAGATCACGGTCGAGTTCGCCTCCATGGAGGATCTGGAGCGCATCCTGACCACGCTGGCGCCCGACGCGACGCCGGTGCTCCAGACGCTCTCCGCGGGCGAGGTCGAGGCAGAGGGCGAAGGCGAACCGGCCGAGGCCACGGCCGAGTAGCCGAGCCCTCCACCTCAGGCAGTACCCCGCAGGCGCGGGTCGTGTCCGACGAGTTCCGGACACGACCCGCGCTTTGCTTTGAAGGAAGAGCGTCGGAGCCTCATGGTGGAGGGTGGGACGACAGGAAGCGAGGAAGAGCGTTCATGGGGCGTCGGCTGGTACCGCTCACGCTGGACAATCTCCAGGACCTTCCCCAGCGCTGCCGGGGATGCGTTTTCTGGGAGCTCGATCCCTTCAGTGGGGAGACAGCGCTCAAGGAGGGCACCGCAGAGGTGGAGAAGGAGTCCTGGATCTCCGCGGTGCTGCTGGATTGGGGATCGTGCGGCCGCCTGATCCATGTGGACGACGTTCCTGCCGGCTTCGTGCTCTACGCCCCACCGGCGTACGTCCCGCGCTCGACGGCGTTTCCCACCAGTCCCGTCTCTCCCGACGCGGTGCAGCTGATCACAGCCTTTGTACTTCCCGAGTATCAGGGGCAAGGGCTCGGCCGGGTCCTGGTCCAGACGGTTGCCAAGGACCTCCTGCGGCGTGGGTTCAAGGCGATCGAGGCCTTCGGTGACGCGCGATGGAAGGAACCCGGCTGCCTGCTTCCCGCAGACCATCTCCTGGCCGTGGGCTTCAAGACGGTCCGTTCGCACCCGACCTATCCCCGGCTGCGTCTCGAATTGCGGTCGACGCTCTCCTGGAAGGAAGACGTCGAGATGGCCTTGGACCGCCTGCTGGGTGCCGTGCAGAAGGAACCGGCCCTCCGCCCTCTGTGACGGACAGGAGACCGGGAGAATGCGAGAGGGCCGACCCTGCTGCCAGGGTCGGCCCTCTTCGATCGTGCGGGGGTGTGCGGATCCCCCCATGTTTCACGTGAAATCTGGTTTCACGTGAAACATGGCCCTCGGGCTTTCAGGCTGAGTCGCTCACTCGGAGATGAACTCGTCGAGATCACGCATGATCATCGCCTTCGGCTTGGCGCCGACGATGGTCTTGGCGACCTCACCGCCCTGGTAGACGTTCAGCGTCGGAATCGACATGACGCCGTACTTGGCGGCCGTCGCCGGGTTCTCGTCGATGTTGAGCTTGACGACCTCGATCTTGTCGGCGTGCTCGGCAGCGATCGCCTCCAGCGAGGGCGCGATCTGGCGGCACGGGCCGCACCAGGCGGCCCAGAAGTCCACGAGGACGGGCTTGTCGCTCTTGAGGACCTCTTCCTCGAAAGTCTCGTCGGTGACGTTCTTCAGGCTGCCAGCCACTGAGGGCTCCTAACTACAGGATGGGGGGGGAACGGGGATCAGGCGGAGGTCTTCTCCGGCTCCGCCTGCTGCTCGGAGTCGGAGAGGGAAGCCAGGTACCGCTCGGCGTCCAGCGCGGCAGAGCAACCGGTGCCGGCCGCGGTGATCGCCTGACGGTAGGTGTGGTCGACCACGTCGCCGGCGGCGAAGACGCCGGTCACGTTGGTACGGGTGGAGGGCGCGGCCACCTTGAGGTAGCCCTCACCGTCGAGCTCGAGCTGGCCCTTGAAGAGCTCGGTGCGGGGGTCGTGGCCGATCGCGATGAACAGGCCGGTGACAGGCAGGTCCGAGAGCTCGCCGGTCTTCACATTGCGCAGCTTCAGGCCGGTGAGCTTCGCGTCGCCCTGCACCTCGGCGACCTCGCTGTCCCAGATGAAACGGATCTTCGGGTCGGCGAAGGCGCGCTCCTGCATCGCCTTGGAGGCGCGCAGGGTGTCCCGACGGTGGACGATCGTGACCGACTTGGCGAACCGGGAGAGGAAGGTGGCTTCTTCCATCGCCGTGTCGCCGCCGCCGATGACGGCGATGTCGTGCTCCCGGAAGAAGAAGCCGTCACAGGTGGCGCACCACGAGACACCCCGGCCGGAGAGCGCGTCCTCGTTGGGCAGACCCAGCTTGCGGTGCTGGGAGCCGGTGGCGACGATGACGGCCTTGGCGCGGTGCACCGTGCCCGCGGTGTCCGTCACGGTCTTGATCTCACCGGCGAGGTCCACGGAGACGATGTCGTCCGGGATCAGCTCGGCGCCGAAGCGCTCGGCCTGCGCGCGCATGTTGTCCATGAGCTCGGGGCCCATGATGCCGCTCTGGAAGCCGGGGAAGTTCTCCACCTCGGTGGTGTTCATCAGCGCGCCACCAGCGGTGACGGCGCCCTCGAACACCAGCGGCTTCAGCGACGCGCGCGCGGTGTAGAGCGCCGCCGTGTAGCCGGCGGGCCCTGAGCCGATGATGATCACGTTACGGACGTCGCTCACGGCAGGGTTCCTCGTCTCTGGGATACGTCTTCTAGCGGGCTCGCTAGCGGGCTCGTCGGATGCGGTGCGCCTGGTGCGGTGCTTTCACATCACCCCAACGGATCCTAGAGGCCGGGCATTCCCCGCTGTGCGCGGGCACGCGAGTGTCTCGCTGCCCGGGCACGTGACGCTCGGCTGCCCGCCCGTATCAGTCCGAGGAGCGGGCGTAGGAGCGCTTCAGGAGGACGTCTCCCTCTGTCTCCTTGCCCGCCGACGACTCCCTGATGCAGGAGGCGTCCACCACATAGGCGGTCACGCGGGAGTCCGCCTCGGGGTCGGGCAGGAGCACCAGGTAGGCGTCCTTGCCGTCGAACCTCCCCTTCTGGGCAGCGACGGCGTCCTCGGTGCGGGCGATGCCCGCCCGGATGCAGGACGGGACCTCTACGGCGGGCCGGATCATCGTCCTGGGCTGCGGGGAGGACTCCTGGGAGCGACCGGCTTCGGTGAGGAGTCCGGTCACCTGCTGGTCCAAGGGCCGACCGGAGAAGGACGCCGCGGCCGGGGAGGCCGGGTCCTCCTGGAACGGCTGCGTGAGGAGGACACCGATACCGAGAGCGCCGGCGGCGAGCACGGTGCCGAGGGCCAGCGTGCGCCGGCGTGCCGCACGGGAGCGCGGGGTGGCCCGGCCGTCACGACCGGGGCCGGTCGAGCCGGTCCGGCGTGCCGGGTGGGATCCGGCCGCTCCTGCCGAGCGCTCTCCGGTGGCCGCGGAGGACGGCGATGTTTCACGTGAAACATCGGTACGGCGGCGGCGAGTGGTGGCACTGGTGTGCGTGGCACCCATGGCCGGTGCCGGTGCCGACGTCGGTGCCGGTGCTGTCCCGCTGTCCGAGGCGCTGAGCAGTGCCTCGGCGGCGAGGGCGGCGTCGATGCGGCCGGCCACATCGGCCGGCATCCGGACCGGCCCCGGCAGGGTTCCCAAGGAGCACCGGATCTCCTCCAGTGCCGCCCGCACATCGGCGCACAGGGCGCAGTCGTCGAGGTGCTCGCGCACCGAGACTGTGCGGTCGGGTGCGAGCACGCCTTCCACCAGTTCGGAGATCTCCGTGACGTCCGGGTGCCCGGCCGTGTCCTGGGTGGAGGTCACGCTCGTTCACCTCCGCCCTTCGCGGTAGCAGAATCGGTGGATGCAGGGGTGGGCGTCTCTGTCGCCCTGGGTGGGACGGAAGCGGGGCGCGAGCGGTTCCGTCCCGCACCCGGCGGGTGCTTCGATCGCTCGCCGGAGGGCCGCAGGTGAGCCAGCAGAGGGAGCAGTCTGGCCCTGCCGCGGGCACAGCGGCTCTTCACCGTGCCGACCGGGACGTCGAGGATGCCCGCTGCCTCGGCGACCGGATAACCCTGCATGTCGACCAGGACCAGGGCGGCCCTCTGGTCGGGAGGCAGGGTGCCGAGGGCCGAGATGAGCTCCCGGTGGAGATCGTTGCGCTCGGCGGGGGCCGATGCGGCCTCGTGCGGCTCGAGCAGCTGGTCCAGGCGCTCCGTGTCCTCCACCGGAGAGGTCTTCCGGGTGGCGGTCTTGCGGAGGCGGTCCAGGCAGGCGTTCACGGTGATGCGGTGGAGCCAGGTGGTCACGGCGGAGTGGCCGCGGAAGGTGTGTGCGCTGCGGTAGGCGGAGACCAAGGCGTCCTGGACGGCGTCCGCGGCTTCCTCACGGTCGCCGAGGGTGCGCAGCGCCACCGCCCAGAGACGGTCGCGGTGCCGGCGGACCAGTTCCCCGAAGGCATCGGGATCCCCCTCGAGATGGAGACCGAGCAGATCCTGGTCGCCCGTTCCCTCGTACCTGACGGCGTCGGCCATCCGGTCCTCCCCCTGTGGTCCGCTCCCCCCGGTGGGCCGCGGCCCGGCGGGGCCGGGGGCCGCGACCCGTGTCGGTGTGTCAGCCGGTCACCTTGACGTCCACGACCCGCCCGCGGAAGGTGCCGGCGCTCTCCGGTGGCAGTTTGGTCAGCCAGACCAGGAGGTAACGGGACTCGAGCTCCTTGCCCGGGGTGAGGGTGACCGTGGTGCCGGACCCCTTGGCCACCTTGGTGAAGTCGTCGAAGGCGGTCGGCTGCGAGGCGGCCTTGCTGGACGCGGCTCGGAGCTCCACCGAGGTCTCGCCCATGAACTCGACGGTGACCTTGCTGACGGGCTGGACCTTGCCGAGGTCCAGGATGACCCCGACGCCCGGCTTCAGGTTGCCGAACTCGGGATAGGTCTCGTAGTAGTCCGTCTGCCAGTAGGTGCCGGACTTGCTGTCGTAGACCTTGCTTATGTCCGCAGGCTTTTCCCTGCCGTCACTTCCGTAGGGGTCGAAGTCGGTGGCGCCCTTGATCGCTATGGCCTCGGGCTTCTTCGGCTTCTCGTCCTGCTGCTCGGTCTGCTCCACGGTGTCGAGCGGCTTCTTGTTCTTGCCCATCAGGACGTCCGCGAGCTGCCAGCTGCCGAGGCCGAGGGCTGCGATCAGGAGTGCCGAGACGGTCCACTTGAGCGCCTTGCCGGTGCGGGTCTCCAGGGGCGCGGGCGGCGGCGGCACAGGCGGTGGGACGGGCCCTGCCGCCGTGTACGCGGTCTGCGCGTACGGGGGGCGCGGGTACTCCGAGGGCGTGGTGAAGGCCGGTTCGGGCCGCCGGACGCGGGGCATCTCGACGACGGCCTTGGCGAGTTCTTCCGGCGTCGTGCAGGCGGCCTCGTGGCGGGAGGCGGTGGCGCCGTCGTTGGCGAGGGCGCGCATGGCGAGCTCGGACAGGCCCCGGTGGACACCGGCCCGGACCTGGTCCGGGGGGATCAGTCCGAGGTCCTTGGGCAGGCCGGCGAGACCGTGGGCATCCGTCTCGTAAGGCCACCGGTGGGTGAGCGAGGCGTAGAGCAGGGCGCCGATGGCTTCGGTGTCGGCGCGCTGGGGGGTGTCGGTGCTGATGCCGCGCAGCGCGGAGCTCACGGCGAGGCCACGGATCCGCCACTGACCCGTGGAGGTGCGCAGGACGGTGCTCGGGGTGAGGCAGAGGTGGGCGAGCCCTTCGCGGTGCGCGGCCGCCATGGCCTGGGAGACCTGGAGGACCATCTGGTAGGCCTCGTGCGCCTCCAGCGGCCCGGAGGCCAGCAGGCCGGTGAGCGCACTGGCGTCGGGGAGCCATTCGTGGACCACGTAGACCAGGTCGTCGTCCTCGACGGCGTCGAGGACCTGGACGAACCGGGGGTCGCCGAGGAGGGCCGCCGAGCGGGCGGCGGAGAGGACCGAACGGGCGCGGGGGTGGTCGGCCGGAAGGACGTGCACGCCGACGGCGCGGCGGAGCATCTCGTCCATCGCTCGCCAGCTGCTGAAGCCGTCCAGGCGGGTGACGCACTCCTCCAGGCGGTAGCGCCGGGCCAGCTTGTGGCCGCTGTGGAGGTCGAGCGCCCGGGCAGGGACGGAGTCCGCCGCCGCGGGGTCGTCCTGTGACTGGTCGTGCTCCGTGCCCGGTCGCCGCTTCTGGGCCACCCCGTCGGCCGTGGACTGGTCCGCCTCGGCGGTCAGCGGCTCGTCGCCGCTGTTGCCTGCCACGTCGACGGCAGCTGTGCTTCGTTCCGCCACCGTCGTTCCTGCCTCCCCATCCATCGCGTGCTCGCCACGCCGAAACCCATTGTGCCCACAGTCCGTCGCTCCGCACGACAAGCGGTGGCGGCCGATGGTTGTGCGCCTACCCCGGACTCACCGCCCGAGGCGTCCCCGGACCATGCCGACCAGAGAATTGAGCTCCTCCACCCGCATCCGCCGCGCGGCGAGGAAGAAGACCACGAGGAGAACGATCCCACCCAGGACGAGCGCGCTCAGCGATCCGAGCAAACTCCAGCCGAGGGTCTGACCGATCCCGTAGCAGACGGCTCCGCTGAGCGCCGCGGCCGGCACCGAAGCGATGCAGAGCCTGGCGTAGGTGCGCAGCACGCGGGCGCCGTCCAGGTCGCCGCCCAGCTTCTTGCGCAGGCGCCGCCAGGCGACACCGACGCCGATGCCGTAGGCGATGCCGTAGGAGGCGGCCATGCCGACCACCGCCCAGCGGGCGGGGAGCAGCAGGAAGCAGAGGAACGAGGCACCGGCGTTGCCCGCCGCCACGATCACCGTGTTGTAGAAGGGCGTCCGGGTGTCCTCGTAGGCGTAGAAGGCGCGGAGGACGACGTACTGGACCGAATAGGGGATCAGGCCGAGGCCGAAGGCCATCAGCATGTAGCCCATGTTGGTCGCCGCGGTGGTGCCGGAACCGCCGAACATCAGGGTGCACATCGGGATGCCGAGCGCGATGAAGCCGAAGGCGACCGGCACGATCGCGACCGCCGTGGTCCGCAGGCCCTGCGAGATGTCGTCGCGGACCGCGCCGGCGTCGTCCTCGGCGGCCGAACGGGCCAGCCGGGGCAGCAGCGCGGCCATCAGCGAGACCGTGATGATGGCCTGCGGCAGACCCCAGATGAGCTGCGCGTTGGCGTAGGCGCTGAAGCCGGTGCCGGGGACCTGCCGGCCGTCCAGGAAGGCCGCGGTGGCCAGCTGGGAGACGATCACGGCGCCGAGCTGGTTGGCGAGGACGAAGAGGATGGTCCACTTGGCCAGCTTGGCCGCCTTGCCCAGGCCGTGGCCCCGCCAGTCGAAGCGCAGCCGCAGCTTGAAGCCGCTCTCCTTCAGGTAGGGGATCATCGCCAGGGCCTGGACGACCAGTCCGAGGAGCACGCCGATGCCGAGCAGGCGGAGGCCTTCCGGCGGGATGGTGTTCACCTTCATGCTCGAGTCGGCGGCAGTGCCGTAGACCCAGATGAACATGCCGAGCGTGACGATGATGACGATGTTGTTCAGGACCGGCGTCCACATCATCGCGCCGAACCGGTTGCGCGCGTTGAGGATCTGGCCCATCACCACGTGGACGCCCATGAAGAAGATCGAGGGCATGAAGTACAGGGTGAAGGTGACGGCGACGTCGTTGGCGGCCGGATTGCCCGCGATGGAGTCCGACATGGCGCGCACCAGCAGTGGGGCGCCCAGCATGGCGAGCCCGGTGAGTGCGGCGAGGGCCACCATCACCAGGGTCAGGAGGCGGTTGGCGTAGGCCTCGCCGCCGTCCTCGTCGTTCTTCATGGCCCGCACCAGCTGGGGCACGAACACCGAGTTCAGGCCGCCGCCCACGGTGAGGATGTAGATCATCGTGGGGAGCTGGTAGGCGATCTGGAAGGACTCGCCGAGCAGGCCGAGGCCGAGGGCGCTGACGATCAGCATCGAGCGGACGAAGCCGGTGAGGCGCGAGACCAGGGTGCCGGCGGCCATCACGGCGCTCGACTTCAGGAGGCTGGAGGCGCGGCCGCCCTTCTTGGCCGCCGGTGCCGGTGCCGGCGCGGCTCCGGACTCAGGGCCGGGTCCGGGGGCCGGAGGGCCGGGCGGCTGGGGGACGGGCCGGGGCGGCCCAGCAGGCCCGGCCGGCCCGGCGGGCCCCGCGGGCACGCCGGGGACCGTCGGGGGCTGCACCGGGCCGGGGACGCCCACCGGGGGCATGCCCGGACCCGCCGCGGGGTCGCCCGGCGGCCTGGTTCCGTTCGGCTGCTGGTCGCGGTAGAGGTTGGCGAAGGCGTCGGTGTTCTGCTGGGGCGAGGACGCCCCGGTCACCAGTTCGTCGACGCCGACGTACGGGGAGGTGGGGTCCCCGGGCGACGGCTGCTGCCGGTCGTCAGGCCCGTGGCCGGGCGGCGGGGCCCAGACACGCGGGTCCGGGGCGCGAGGCGGCTCCTGGGGCTGGTGGTGCCCGTACGAGGCGTAGGGCTCCGGCGTGGCCGGCGGCCGCACCCCACGGTCGTACAGCGCCTCGCCGACCGGGTCCTGCGTCGAGAGATCCTGCCCTCGGTAGGGGTCCTGGTCGTAGGCGTCCTGGAGATACATGTCCGCGGGCGGGTGCGGCGGCACCTGCCCGTGCTCGGTCGGCGGCACGCCGGGGTGGCCCGAGCCGCTCGCGGACCGGCCGCGGTCACCGTCGTACGGCGCGTTCATGGTTACCCCACCTCATGGTTTCCCGGGCCCACCGGCCACGACATCGCTCAACGGTCCACTTTCTCACCCGTGGCGGACGGGTCGGCGCTTTCGGCCGAGGTGTCCGGGCCGGGGTCACTCGCCTGCTCCGGGGCGTCCGGGGCGTCCGCCGTGCCGTCGCCGGCCACGGCCGCTGCGGTCTCCGCCTCGCCGCGGGCGGCGGCGCGCTTGCGCTGCGTGTACATCCGGAAGCCGGCCAGCACCAGGATCAGCACGCCACCGCCGATCACCAGCATCACCGTGGCGGTCACCTCGGTGGCGCGGACCACGAACGACACCTGCCGGCCGTACGCCCGCCCGTCCTCGGTGTAGAGCTGGGCGGTGACGTTGACGGGGCCGTTGGCGTTGGCCGAGGTGGTGAACTTCACCGAGTGGCTGTGTCCGCCGGACACGGTGATCGGCTGCTCGTCGTACTTCTTGCCGTTGATCTCCAGCCGGGACGGGTTGGTGGAGGTCAGCCGGAGGACCAGGCCCTCGACGCCCTGCACCAGGTTGTTCTGCACCGTCACGGGGATGGTGGCGCTGTGTCCGGAGAGCTTGGTCTCCGACTTGTCGATCAGCGAGACCTGGTCCGCGAGGTCGTCCAGGTACGCCTTCACATCGGCGCGGTAGTCACGCGCCGCCGCGGCGTGACCCCGCCAGGAGACCGCCATGGCGCGGTTCATGGCGCGGCCGAAGGGGATCACCACACGGCCCTCGTTGCTGAGGATCACCTTGAAGTTGTTGAGCTTCGTCTGCGTCTGCGCGATCTGCTCGAAGGCCTCCCGGGGGAGTTCCTTCTTCCGGAGCGACGACGGGTACGCCGAGGCCGGAGGCACGCGGGAAGAGGCCCGGGGGTCGGGATCGGCCTCCACGGCATCCGCCAGTGCCTGGGGCGCCGCCCATCCGCCGTTCCCCAGCGCGGTGAGGGCCTCCGCCATCGCCTGCGCCTGGCTCGCGGAGGGCGTCCGCTGCGGAGCGACGACGATGTCGCGTTCCCGGCTGGACTGCTGGCTGATGGCGACGCTCTGCCCGAGGAACTGCTGCACGGCCAGGGTGGAGCTCTCCGCCCGGGCGAGGTCCCCTTCGAATGCCGTGGACAGCCACGCGTCGGCGACCACGGCGGTGGTACCGCCGCCGATGGGCCGGGCGGCCGAGGGGGTGTAGGCGAGATCGTCCCTGAGGCTGTCGCTCCGGGTGATGATCTTGTCGGCGCCGGCCGAGGTCGACACGTTCTTGATCGCCGGGTCCAGGGCCCCTTCGACGGGCCAGGCGTACTCGGTGCTGGCCTTCACGTGGAGGACGGTCCACACCGTGCCGGCGGCCACGTCGGTGGCCTCCTTGAGCTGGTTCAGCGTGCCGCTGACGTTGCGGCCGTTGTGCGCGATGGAGGCCAGGTCCGGGTCCCCGTAGGGAAGCGTCACGACCTCCTCGTCCTTGACGGCCGCGGAGAGCTTGGCCAGCCAGCGGACGGCCTCGTCGCGGTGGGCTCCGGCGACGACCCGGCCGTCCTCCGTCTTGACCTCGTAGGAGCCGTTCGCCATGGCGTCGACGGTGGCGAGCAGGTCCGGATCCAGCACCCAGGTGATGTCCAGCTGGTCGCCCAGGGCGACCATCCGGTCCAGGCGACCGCCGGGAGCGATCTCCGCGGCGAGCGAGTCGTCGAGGAACACCGGGGACTGCTGCTCGTCGGAGCCGGTCTCCGCGGTCATCCGGACCTCGGAGATCAGCGGCCAGAGGAACGTGGTCCGGGTGGTGGCGCCCTGGTCCTCCGGCTGCCAGGGCAGAACCGTGCGCTGGATGCCCAGGACCTGCTCCGCCCAGGGCTGGTCGGCGGTACGACCCGACACGGAGGCGCCGAACTGGTAGACCCCCGCCTGGCCCAGGCCGAGCTCGTCCGCCGGGACGGTGATGGTGAAGGGCTGCGACACCTTCGGCTCGAGCCGGTCGAAGGCGGTCGTGTACTTGCCGCCGACCGGGTTGCCGTCCACCCCGTTCTGGAACGTGGTCCGCCGGGAGACGCCGTCGATGGCCGAGCGCGTCTGCAGGGGTGCCTGTCCCAGCCGGAGGTCCACGCGGGCGTCGGTGACGGCCTGCCTGGCGGTGTTGGTGACCGTGCCCGAGACGGTCAGCGTGTCGCCCTCGGAGACGACGCCGGGCGTCACCCTGTCCAGGGAGACCGAGACCGGCCCCGAGGCGTCCTGAGCGGCCTCAGAGGCTGCCGGGGCGGTCGCGGGAGCGGCTGCGGCCTGCTCCGCGGAGGGCAGGTGGAGAAAGCCGGCCAGCAGCGGAGCTCCGGCCAGCACTGCGCCGGTGCGCCGCAACAACCGGCGGCCAGGTGAGGAACTCATCCCCTGGAAGTCTGCCGCCTGGGCCACGCGCTCGTCCGTCCCTCGTCGTCGGTGATGGTCTTCGGTACCGGATCTTCGGCTGCCGTTCGTACGGCGTCCGGTCGCGGGCTCGTGCCGCTCGTCGGCGCCTGTCCGAGTGTGCGTCCAGGCATGGTAACGAGGTGGGAGAAGAGGACGTGCCACGGACCGCTGTAGCGGGCCTCCGGTCGCTGTGCGGCCCGTCACGTCGTCTCCCCGAATTTACTGGCGGGCGTCCCGCGTGCCGGTACACGTACTCTTTTCTGTTGTGCCGAACGCCAACGAAGACAAGTCCAGCCTGAGCCAGGCCGAGAGCCTCGCGGTGAGCGAACTGCTGCGCGTGGCCCCTGTCGCCGACGACCTAGGACGCCGATTCCAGGAGGCGGGGTTCCGGCTCGCCCTGGTCGGCGGATCGGTCCGGGACGCCTTGTTGGGCCGGCTGGGCAACGATCTGGACTTCACCACCGACGCCCGCCCGGAGGACGTGCTCAAGATCGTGCGGCCCTGGGCCGACGCCGTCTGGGAGGTGGGCATCGCCTTCGGCACGGTGGGCTGCCAGAAGGGCGGTTACCAGATCGAGGTCACGACCTACCGTTCGGAGGCCTACGACCGCACCTCCCGCAAGCCGGAGGTGTCCTACGGGGACTCCATCGAGCAGGACCTGGTGCGCCGCGACTTCACGGTCAACGCCATGGCGCTCGCCCTGCCCGAGAAGGAGTTCATCGACCCGCACGGTGGCAGGGAGGACCTGGCCCGCAAGGTGCTGCGGACGCCGGGCACCCCGGAGGAGTCCTTCTCCGACGACCCGCTGCGGATGATGCGCGCCGCCCGCTTCGCCGCGCAGCTCGACTTCGTGGTGGATCCCGGGGTCGTCACCGCGATGACCGAGATGGCCGGGCGGATCGAGATCGTCTCCGCCGAGCGGGTGCGCGACGAGCTGAACAAGCTGATCCTCTCCGCGCACCCCCGCAAGGGGCTCAGCCTGCTGGTCGAGACCGGGCTGGCCGACAGGGTGCTCCCCGAACTGCCGGCGCTGCGCCTGGAACGCGACGAACACCACCGGCACAAGGACGTCTACGACCACACGCTGATCGTCCTCGAGCAGGCCATCGACCTGGAGGAGGACGGCCCCGACCTCACGCTCCGGCTGGCCGCGCTGCTGCACGACATCGGCAAGCCGCGGACGCGCCGCTTCGAGTCGGACGGCCGGGTCTCCTTCCACCACCACGAGGTGGTGGGGGCCAAGATGACCAAGAAGCGCATGACGGCGCTGAAGTACTCCAACGAGATGGTGAAGGACGTCTCCCGCCTCGTCGAGCTGCACCTCCGCTTCCACGGCTACGGCACCGGCGAGTGGACCGACTCCGCGGTCCGCCGTTACGTGCGGGACGCGGGCCACCTCCTGGATCGTCTCCACAAGCTGACCCGCTCCGACTGCACCACGCGGAACAAGCGGAAGGCCACCGCCCTGTCGCGCGCCTATGACGGGCTGGAGGAGCGCATTGCCCAGCTCCAGGAGCAGGAGGAGCTGGACTCCATCCGCCCGGACCTCGACGGCAACCAGATCCAGGAGATTCTGGGTGTCGGCCCCGGCCCGGTGATCGGTCAGGCGTACAAGTTCCTGCTGGAACTGCGCCTGGAGAACGGCCCCATGGAGCACGAGGCAGCCGTGGCCGCACTCAAGGACTGGTGGGCTGCGCAGAGCTGAAGGGTCGGCGAGGGCCTCGTCGTTTCACGTGAAACAACGGTGCCCGCTCCGGGGGGCGATGTGGCGATGGGCGATGTTTCACGTGAAACATCGCCCATCGTGCGTCCAGACGCTCTGTCGTCGTCAGTGCCTCCGCGTCAGCCGCAGCAGTGCAAGCGTGGTGACGCCGTAGAGCGCTGCCACCGTCAGGACCAGTGCGGGCGACCGCCCGTCGTGCGGCAGCATCAGCGCGGCCACACCCGCCGCACTCACGAAGGCGACGTTGAAGAGGACGTCGTACAGGGAGAAGACCCGCCCCCGGAAGCGGTCCTCGACGCTCGACTGCACCACCGTGTCGGTGGAGATCTTCGCCCCCTGGGTGACGAGGCCCAGGACGAAGGCGGCCGCCATGACGGAGGTCGGGGCGAACGGCAGGACCAGTGCGGGAGCGAGAACGGTGGCGCAGGCCGCACAGAACGTCATCCAGCGCACCGGCCCCAAGCGGCCGGCCGAGGACGGCGTGATCACGGCTGCGGCGAAGAAGCCCGCGCCGGAGACGGCGACCGCCACTCCCAGCAGCGCCAGGCCGTCCTGCCGACCCGTGACGGTGGCGTCCTCGTTCCACGCGTAGCGGCACAGCATCAGGACCATCACCGTCTGGGCGCCGTAGCAGAAACGCATGGCCGTCATCGCCGCCAGCGCCGAGGCGGCCTGGCGCCGACCGGGCTCCGCCAGGTGCCGCAGCCCGTCGGCGAGCCCGCGTGCGGTGCCGGTGAGGGACTGCCGCAGCCGAGGGGCAGGTTCACCGTCGCGGTCGGGCCCCAGGAGGTCGGGGGCCATCCGGAGGGAGGCCAGGGCGGCGCAGAGATAGAGGAAGGCGCCGAGCAGCACCACCACCGCGTCGGAATCCGCCCCCGTGAGCCGGACCACGAAGGCCAGCCCGCCCCCGGCGGTTGCCGCGAGCGTGCCGGCGGTCGGGGTGAGGGAGTTGGCGGTGACCAGGTGTTCGCCCTCGACGACCCGGGGCAGAGCCGCGGAGAGGCCGGCGAGCACGAAACGGTTGACGGCGGTGACGCAGAGGGCGGAGGCGTAGAACAGCGGGCCCGGCGCGCCGCCCAGCATCAGGAAGGCGGTCACCAGAGCGAGCAGCGCCCGCAGCAGGCTGCCGAAGAAGAGCACCTGCCGGCGACGCCACCGGTCCAGGAGGACACCGGCGAACGGGCCGACGAACGAGTACGGCAGCAGGAGTACGGCCATGGCGGAGGCGATGGCCACCGCCGAGGTCTGCTGCTCCGGGGAGAAGACCACATACGTGGCGAGCGCCACCTGGTAGACCCCGTCCGCCCCCTGGGAGAGCAGTCGCACACCGAGGAGGCGGCGGAAGTCCCGGAGGCGTAGCAGGACGGACAGGTCGCGTACGGCGGACATGGCGCTCAGCCTCACATACCCGGGCCGCGGAACGGGGGGAGGGGCCCCGGGTGACATGCCCGGGGCCCCTCCAGGGTCCCTGTGGTGCTCCCGTCGTGGACGGGGACGAGGGTCAGCGCTCGACTTCGCCCGCGATGAACTTCTCGACGTTGGCCCGGGCCTCGTCGTCGAAGTACTGGACCGGCGGGGACTTCATGAAGTAGCTGGACGCGGAGAGGATCGGGCCACCGATGCCCCGGTCCTTGGCGATCTTCGCGGCGCGCAGGGCGTCGATGATCACACCCGCGGAGTTCGGGGAGTCCCAGACCTCCAGCTTGTACTCCAGGTTCAGCGGCACGTCACCGAAGGCACGACCCTCGAGGCGGACGTAGGCCCACTTGCGGTCGTCGAGCCAGGCCACGTAGTCGGAGGGGCCGATGTGGACGTTCTTCTCGCCGAGGTCCCGGTCGGGGATCTGGGAGGTGACGGCCTGGGTCTTGGAAATTTTCTTGGACTCCAGGCGGTCACGCTCGAGCATGTTCTTGAAGTCCATGTTGCCGCCGACGTTCAGCTGCATGGTGCGGTCCAGCACCACGCCGCGGTCCTCGAACAGCTTCGCCATGACGCGGTGGGTGATGGTGGCGCCGACCTGGGACTT
This sequence comes from Streptomyces sp. NPDC047130, assembly GCF_040643475.1. Classification (NCBI taxonomy): domain Bacteria; kingdom Bacillati; phylum Actinomycetota; class Actinomycetes; order Kitasatosporales; family Streptomycetaceae; genus Streptomyces; species Streptomyces sp. NPDC047130. Next base: position 26,182 of record NZ_JBEYUK010000019.1, read on the forward strand.
GATGTCGTCGCCGACGATCGGGACACCGGCCTCGGTGAACTTGTCCGCCCACTCCTTGGTGCCGGCGATGAAGACCGGGAGGGCGTTGACGAATCCGACCTTGGCGTCGATGGCGCACTGGGCGTAGAAGCGCGCGGCGTCCTCGGAGCCGACGGGCAGGTAGCAGACCAGGACGTCGACCTTCTGGTCCTTGAGGACCTGGACGACGTCGACCGGCTCCTCGGCGGACTCCTCGATGGTCTCGCGGTAGTACTTGCCGAGACCGTCCAGGGTGTGACCGCGCTGGACGGTGACGCCGGTGCGCGGAACGTCGCAGATCTTGATGGTGTTGTTCTCGGAGGCTCCGATGGCGTCCGCGAGGTCGAGACCGACCTTCTTCGCGTCGACATCGAAGGCGGCGACGAACTCGACGTCACCGACGTGGTAGTCGCCGAACTGGACGTGCATCAGGCCAGGCACCTTGGACGCCGGGTCGGCGTCCTTGTAGTACTCGACGCCCTGCACCAGCGAGGCGGCGCAGTTGCCCACGCCGACGATGGCTACGCGAACCGAACCCATTGCGGTGGCTCCCTGTGTGTACTCGGTGAAACCCTGTGGCTTCACGTGTTGTTGTCTTCGGGCGTCTCGGGCGGGGTGCCGTCCCCACGCCGGGTCTGGTCGCCCGTCGCTCCGGATGACGTGTCCTGCTGAGCGGAGTCCGGGGAGGGCGACCGCTTCTGGTCACGCCCCGCCCGCTCGCTCTCGATGAGCTCGTTCAGCCAGCGCACTTCGCGCTCCACGGACTCCATGCCGTGGCGCTGGAGCTCGAGGGTGTAGTCGTCGAGGCGCTCCCGGGTCCGCGCGAACGAGGCGCGCATCTTCTCCAGGCGCTCCTCGAGCCGACTGCGGCGGCCTTCCAGCACGCGCATGCGCACGTCGCGGGAGGTCTGCCCGAAGAAGGCGAAGCGAGCCGCGAAGGTCTCGTCCTCGTAGGAGTCGGGTCCGGTCTGCGAGAGCAGCTCCTCGAACCTCTCCTTACCTTCCGCCGTCAGCCGGTAGACGATCTTGGCGCGACGCCCGGTGAGGGGGGCGGCCAGGGCGTCCACGGGCTCGGCCGACGGCTCCTCGATCAACCAGCCGTTTGCGACCAGCGTCTTGAGGCACGGGTAGAGGGTTCCGTAACTGAAGGCACGGAAGACGCCCAGCGACGTGTTGAGCCGTTTGCGCAGCTCATAGCCGTGCATCGGTGATTCGCGGAGCAGGCCGAGTACGGCGAACTCGAGGATCCCGGATCGCCGGCTCATCGTCGCCTCCTCTCTGCCGCGGACTGTCGCGGTGGACTTTATGTTCCCCCGATGTATCGACTCGATACATCCAGACGATAGGTCGGCTCCGAGCGGCGTACAAGGGGAGACCCGGTGACCGGCGTCACATCGCCGATTCGGGTGCAGTGCTATGCGGTGTTCGTGGCCGAGAACCCGATTTGGCGCAATTCGAAGATGCGTAGTCTGTGCGGCATGCATACCGCCGGGAACCAAGTGACGTCCGTGATACGTCCACGTCCCAGGTGTAGTACGGCTGAGCGAATGACCGTCGGCCGTACGTCGGGGGGACCGGAAACCAGCCGCTGTTTCCAGGCGCGTGTCTGCGCGCCTGCCCGAGGAGTAATCGTTCGATGAGCGAGCACCGTCGCAAACCGCCACAGCCGCAGGGAGGCGGACGTGCCGCGGCCCGACGCGCCCAGTCCGGTTCGTCCTCCGGCCGCCGCGCGGCACCGCGAGGAGCCACCGGCTCCGCTTCCGGCTCGTATCAGGGGCCGGAGGCGGAGGAGCGCCCGTACGGCGGTCGGGCCGAGGCCCGGCGCGCCGCGCAGAGGTCCGGGGGAACCGGCGGCGGGCGCCGCCGTGCGGCCCCCGAGGGACGGCGTGGCCGATCCGCGTCCCGGGACCGCTTCATCGACTACCCGCGCGCGGGGAAGTACGGGGCCGCCCGCTGGGTGCCGTCCTGGCGCCTGGTCTCGGGCATGTTCGTGGGCTTCTTCGCCAGCCTGCTGCTGGTGGGCGGCATCGGTTACGCCATGGTGGAAGTGCCGGACCAGGAGCTGGCCGCGGCGACGGCCCAGAGCAACGTCTTCCACTGGGCCGACGGGAGCCAGATGGCGACCACGGGCGGCAAGGCCAACCGCCAGATCGTGCCGCTGGACGACATCCCGAAGGAGCTGCAGCAGGCGGTGATTGCCGCCGAGAACGCGTCCTTCTACAAGGACAAGGGCGTCGACCCGATGGGTATCGCCCGCGCGCTCTTCAACATGGCCCAGGGCGAAGAGGTCCAGGGTGGCTCCACCATCACCCAGCAGTACGTGAAGAACACGTACCTGGACCAGAGCCAGACGCTGACCCGCAAGTTCAAGGAGCTGTTCATCTCCATAAAGGTCGGCGCGAAGATGGAGAAGGACGACATCCTCGCCGGCTATCTGAACACCGCCTACTACGGCCGCGACGCCTACGGCGTCCAGGCCGCGGCGCAGGCGTACTTCGGCAAGGACTCCAAGAAGCTGTCTCCTGCGGAAAGCGTCTTCCTCGCCTCGGTCCTCAAGGGGCCGAACCTCTACAACCCCGACGGTGGTGTGGGCTCCGCCGCGACGCCGAAGGCGAACACCGAGCGCGCCGAGAAGCGCTGGAACTGGATCCTGGGCCGCATGGTCGAGGTCGGGAGTCTGACCGCCGCCGAGCGGAGTGAGATCACCGAGTTTCCCGAGCTCAAGAAGCAGAAGTCCAAGCTCTCCGGCCAGACCGGTTACCTGATCGACATTGCCAAGAGCTATGTCGCGAAGACGGCGGGCATCTCGCAGGACGAGCTGGAGAAGCGGGGCGGCTACCGGATCTACACCACGTTCGACAAGGACCGCGTGCGGGAGCTGGAGAAGGCCGTCCAGAAGTCGAGCGAGGAGCTCCTCGACGAGAAGAAGCGCCCCGACACCGACACCCACGTGCAGTTCGGCGGCGCCTCCATCGACCCCGACTCCGGGGCGATCGTGGCCGTCTACGGCGGTGAGGGGTACGACAAGGGGCACTACACCAACAACGCGGACACCCTGGGCGTGCCGGTCGGGTCGACCTGGAAGCCGTTCGTGCTCGCCTCCGCCATGGAGTACGGCACCATCCACACCGATGGCCAGCCCCTCTCCCCGCAGAGCCTCTACCAGGGCAACGACCTCACGGTGATCGTCGACCAGAACGGCAAGCCCATCCCCAACGCCAAGGGCGGCCCGTTCCGGCAGAAGAACGAGGGCACCGAGCAGTGGGGCATGATCACGCTCGACAAGGCCATGCAGCACTCGGTCAACGTGCCGTTCGTGCAGCTGGGCATCGACGTCGGGCTGGACAACACCCGCAAGACGGCCATGAACCTGGGCATCCTCGAGGAGAGCTTCGACTCGGGGAACATGAACAACGCCTCGTTCTCCCTGGGCACCTCGACCCCCAGCGCGATCCGGATGGCGGACGCCTACGCCGGCTTCGCCTCCTCCGGCAAGCACTACGAGCCGTTCTCGGTGACCAAGGTCGTCGACACCAAGACCGGCAAGGAACTGCCGAACTTCGACAAGCCGAAGAAGGAGAAGGGACTCGACCCCGCCGTCGCGGACAACGTGACCAAGGTCCTCGAGAACGTCGTCCAGAACGGTACGGCCAAGGCCCTGGCGGACCTTCCCTTCCCGAACGCAGGCAAGACGGGTACCACCGACGAGAACAAGTCCGCCTGGTACGTGGGGTACACCTCGGAGCTCTCCACCGCGGTGGCGATGTTCCGGACCAACCCCAAGGACAAGGAACTGCTCTCCATGAAGATGGTGGGTGGCCTGCCCTCCATCCACGGTGGTGACATCCCCGCCGACGTGTGGAAGGAGTACATGTCGGTGGCCATGCAGGACAAGGACTACAACCCGCAGCCCTTCCCGGACCCGGCGCCCCTGGGCACCGTGTACAACCCGTCGCCGAGCCCGGAGCCGACCCCCTCGGAGAGCGCGACCGAGGAGGAGGACAAGGAGGACGACAAGCCGACTCCGAGTGCGCCGGCCCAGCCGTCGACCACCTGCCGCCCCTTCGACTTCGGGTGTGAAGAGGACGGTGGCACCACCGACGGGCAGACCACCGACGGTGGAACCCTCGGCGAAACGGACGGCGGAGGCATGAACGGCGACACCGACAACGGTGGAACCACCGACGGCAATGACTCCGGCACCGTCAGCGAAGGCAGCATCTTCGGCAATACCAACAGCGGCGGAAGTAACGGCAGAGGCGGATCCACCGGTTAGCGTCGGTTTCGGCCGTCACGTCCGTTTCACGTGAAACATGGGCCGCCGCACCTTCGGGTGCGGCGGCCCTCGCCCTTTCCGGGCGTCGGTACGGCAGGATGTGCGCCATGCCCAGCGCTGAGACGACGCACGAGAGCATCCCCGAGCCCGGGACCGGCGCCACCGTGGCGCGGGACGCGGAGGAGCCCGTGGCCCCCACCCGCGAGGACCCGGTGGCTGCCTCCGGCAGTGAGTTCCTGGGGGGTCCCCTGGGACGCCACGCCCTGACCGGTGGCTCCTGGTGGTCGCCCACACGCGTGGTGGTGCTGCTGGCGATGGCCCTCTTCGCCCTGGGGCTGATCCAGAAGGCGCCTTGCTACAACGGGGCCTGGTTCTTCGGCGCCGGCGCGCAGTACACCCATGCCTGCTACTCGGACATCCCGCACCTGTACCACGCACGGGGATTCGCCCAGGATCTGGTGCCGTACTTCGACCGGCTGCCCGACCAGATGGAGTTCCTCGAATACCCGGTGCTCACCGGGGTCTTCATGGAGGTGGCCTCCTGGCTCACCCCCGACGGGGGCAGCTACCAGGACCAGAGCCAGAACTACTGGATGGTCAACGCCGGCATGCTGATGGTCTGCGCCGCGGTGATCGCCGTGTGCGCGGCCCGCACCCACGCGCGGCGGCCCTGGGACGGCCTGCTGGTCGCCCTGGCCCCGGCCTTCGCGCTGACCGCCACCATCAACTGGGACCTGCTGGCGGTGGCCCTGACGGCCGCGGCGATGCTGATGTGGGCGCGCTCCCGCCCGCTGGCCTTCGGTGTCCTGCTGGGCCTGGCCACGGCCGCCAAGCTCTATCCGGTCTTCCTGCTGGTGCCTCTGCTCGCCCTCTGCTGGAGGGCCGGGCGCGTGCGGGAGTACGCGACCGCCGTGGCGGGTGCGGCGGGCGCCTGGCTGGTGGTGAACCTGCCGGTGATGCTCTTCGCCTTCGAAGGCTGGTCGAAGTTCTACCGCTTCAGCCAGGAGCGGTCGGTCGACTACGGCTCCTTCTGGCTGCTCCTGAACCAGCGCCTGGATCTGGGGCTCACCCCGGAAACGGTGAATCCGATCGCCCTGGTCCTCACCGTCGTCGCGCTGGCCGGCGGTATGGCTCTCGCTCTGGCCGCGCCCCGGCGGCCGCGGTTCGCCCAGCTTGCCTTCCTGGCGGTGGCGGCGTTCATCCTCACCAACAAGGTCTACTCGCCGCAGTACGTCCTCTGGCTGGTGCCTCTGGCCGCCCTGGCCCGTCCGCGCTGGCGCGACTTCCTCATCTGGCAGGCCTGCGAGGTCCTGTACTTCCTGGGCATCTGGATGCACCTCGCGTACACCAGCGGCGGCGACAAGGCCAAGGGGCTGCCGCCGGAGGGGTACCACTTCGTGATCATCGTCCACCTGCTGGGCACGCTCTACCTGTGCTTCATGATCGTTCGCGACATCCTCCGCCCGGAGGACGACGTGGTGCGGCACACGGGTCAGGACGACCCGTCGGGCGGCGTCCTCGACGGGGCGGACGATGTCTTCGTCCTGCGTCGCGCGCCCCAGGGACAGGACGCGGACGGGGTCGAGGGCAGGGACGGGGCGGGCGAGGATCCCGGCGACGACGACAACCCCTGGAAGCACCGCGGCGGCCCCCTCCGCAAGGAGGAGACCGCCGGGAACGGGAACGCCTAGGACGGCGCCGGGCGCGGCGGCGCCGCGCCCGGAACGGCTCAGTTGTCGACGAGCCGGTCGAACTGCGTGGTGGTGTGGCGCAGGTGGGCGACCAGCTCGTCGCCCACCTTGGGCTCGGGGGCATCCGCAGGGACGAACAGGATGGACACCTGCATGTGCGGGGGTTCGGCGAACCACCGCTGCTTGCCGCCCCAGACGAACGGCGACAGGTTGCGGTTGACGGTGGCCAGACCGGCCCGGGCGACGCCCTTGGCCCGCGGCATCACGCCGTGGAGTGCCTTGGGGGCCTCCAGACCGACGCCGTGCGAGGTGCCGCCGGCGACCACGACCAGGTACCCGTCCGAGGCGACCTTCTGCTGGCGGTAGCCGAACCGGTCGCCCTTCGAGACGCGGGTGACGTCGAGGACGGCGCCGCGGTACTCGGTCGCCTCGTGGTCGCCGAGCCACAGCCGGGTGCCGATCCGGGCGCGGAAGCGGGTCTGCGGGAACTGCTGCTGCAGACGGGCCAGTTCGTCGGCCTTGAGGTGGCTGACGAACATGGTGTGCAGCGGCAGGCGGGCGGCCCGGAGGCGGTCCATCCACCCGATGACCTCCTCGACGGCGTCCGAGCCGTCGGTGCGGTCCAGGGGAAGGTGGAGAGCGAAGCCCTCCAGGCGGACGTTCTCTATGGCGGCGTGCAGCTGCGCGAGTTCCGCCTCGTTGACGCCGTGGCGCTTCATCGAGGACATCACCTCGATGACCACGCGCGCCCCCACCAGGCCGTAGACCCCGTCCACCGAGGAGACGGAGCGGATGACACGGTCGGGCAGCGGCACGGGCTCCTCGCCGCGCCGGAACGGCGTCAGGACCAGCAGGTCCCCTCCGAACCAGTCCTTGAGCCTGGCGGCCTCGTAGGTGGTGCCGGTGGCGAGGATGTCGGAGCCCAGTCGGGTCGCCTCCTCGGCCAGACGCTCGTGACCGAAGCCGTAACCGTTCCCCTTGCAGACGGGGACGAGGCCGGGGAACGAATCCTGCACGTGCTTGTGGTGTGCCCGCCAGCGCGCGGTGTCGACGTAGAGCGTGAGCGCCATGGCCGGTCCGGACCCTTTCTCGTGGCTTCGGATGAGAGGTGTGGAGTGCCGAGGCCGCCCGGTGGCGGCCTCAGCTGACTATGGAAGCAAACACCGGGACGGTCAGCGGCGCGACATGTAGATGTCGAGGGCCTTGTGGAGCAGCTTGTTGAGCGGGAAGTCCCACTCGCCCAGGTACTCCGCGGCCTGCCCGCCGGTGCCGACCTTGAACTGGATCAGACCGAAGAGGTGGTCCGACTCGTCCAGCGAGTCGGAGATGCCGCGCAGGTCGTAGACGGTGGCGCCCAGGGCGTAGGCGTCCCGGAGCATCCGCCACTGCATGGCGTTGGAGGGGCGGAACTCGCGGCCGATGTTGTCGGAGGCGCCGTAGGAGTACCAGACGTGGCCGCCGACGATCAGCATGGTGGCCGCGGAGAGGTTCACCCCGTCCTTGCGGGCGAAGTACAGCCGCATGCGGTTGGGGTCCTCGGCGTTGAGCGCCGTCCACATGCGCTGGAAGTAGGAGAGCGGGCGGGGCCGGAAGTGGTCGCGGACCGCGGTGATCTCGTAGAGCCGCTGCCACTCCTCCAGGTCCTGGTAGCCGCCCTGCACGACCTCGACGCCGGCCTTCTCGGCCTTCTTGATGTTGCGGCGCCAGAGCTGGTTGAAGTTCTTGTGGACGTCCTCCAGCGAACGGTTCTCCAGCGGAACCTGGAAGACGTAGCGGGGCTGGACGTCGCCGAAGCCGGCACCGCCGTCCTCACCCTGCTGCCAGCCCATGCGGCGCAGCTTGTCGGCGACCTCGAAGGCCCGCGGCTCGATGAAGTCCGGCTCGATGTCCCGCAGCCGCTTCACATCGGTGTCCTGGATGCCCTTCTTGATGGAGGGGGCGTCCCACCGGCGGATGATCACCGGCGGGCCCATCTTCACCGAGAAGGCGCCCTGGGCCTTGAGGTGGGCCAGCATCGGCTCGAGCCAGTCGGTCAGGTTGGGCGCGAACCAGTTGATGACCGGGCCCTCGGGCAGGTACGCCAGGTAGCGCTTGATCTTGGGGAGCTGCCGGTACAGGACCAGACCCGCGCCGACCAGCTCACCGGTGCGGTCGTCGAACCACCCGAGGCTCTCAGCACGCCATTCGGCCTTCACGTCGGCCCACGCCGGTACCTGCATGTGGCTGGCCGAGGGCAGGCTCTGGATGTAGGCCAGATGCTGTTCTCGGCTGATCGTCCTCAGGGTCAGGCTCATGTTCGGGGCGCTCCTCGGGCTGGCGTGTCCCCACATGTAGGGGCTCCGGCTCTCGCGCCGAAGCCTACTGTGCCTGCCGAACGTACTGACGGACACGTAGGGGGTCCGCCCCGGTCCGTGACCGGCGGGGCCGGAACGGACCGGGGCGGACGGGACATGCGGGGAAGCCGCGGGAGCGCCCTCAGCGCCCCTCCTGGACCGTCCGGCCTAGGAGAAGACCCCGCCGAAGAGACCTCCGTGGGACATGCCCAGGAAGAACCCCAGCGCACAGGCGCCGAGCCCGACGATCAGACCGAACCGTTCTCGGGTGGTCGCCGAGATGAACTGGCCGAAGGCGCCGGTGATGATCCCGATCAGACCGGCCCACGACGTGATCAGGTGCAGGTGGTGGAATCCGGCCGTCACCAGGGCCAGCACACCGAGCACCAGGGTCACCCCGAGCAGGGTGTTGACCTTCCGGTGGGGCTGGTGATCGGTCGCGAAGAGGGACCCGTGGATGCCGGGCCGAGGCTGCGAGCGCGTTGTCTGTGCCATGAGCACCTCCTGACGGAAGCGGCGCATCCTAGTCGGCGAGTACCCGATATGAGAGGGATTGACGCTGTTCGCGCACGGATTTCAACCGGAAGCCGGTGTGCGGGTAGTCTGTACCGTCTGCACCGGTGTCTGCCCACGTCACGACGGCGACCAGCTCGACTGTCAGCTCGACTGTCAGTGGGTCCCGATACCGTTGCTCACGCACCACCACGCATACAACCCTCCTGCCACGGATCGACCGTGGCCGCTGAGTCCAAAGGAGGTGGGTTCCACATGCGTCACTACGAGGTGATGGTCATCCTCGACCCCGATCTGGAGGAGCGCGCTGTCGCCCCCCTGATCGAGAACTTCCTCTCCGTCGTCCGTGAGGGCAACGGCAAGGTCGAGAAGGTCGACACCTGGGGCCGTCGTCGTCTCTCGTACGAGATCAAGAAGAAGCCCGAGGGCATCTACTCGGTCATCGACCTGCAGGCCGAGCCTGCGGTCGTCAAGGAGCTCGACCGCCAGATGAACCTGAACGAGTCGGTCCTCCGGACCAAGGTCCTCCGTCCCGAGATGCACTGAGCCTGCCGGCTCGGTCGATCCCGGGAATCGAGTAGCACCACCAGCCAGCAGCAAACCCGCTGAGAGGTTCCCCCATGGCAGGCGAGACCGTCATCACGGTCGTCGGCAATCTCGTCGACGACCCCGAGCTGCGCTTCACCGCGTCCGGTGCGCCGGTCGCGAACTTCCGTGTCGCGTCCACCCCCCGCACCTTCGACCGGCAGACCAATGAGTGGAAGGACGGCGAGAGCCTGTTCCTGAGCTGCTCGGTCTGGCGGCAGATGGCGGAGAACGTCGCGGAGTCCCTGACCAAGGGCATGCGCGTCGTCGTTCAGGGCCGGCTGAAGCAGCGGTCCTACGACGACAACCAGGGCGTCAGGCGGACGGTCTACGAGCTGGACGTCGAGGAAGTCGGCCCCAGCCTGCGGAGCGCCACGGCGAAGGTCACCAAGACCTCCGGCGGCGGTGCCCGTGGCGGCCAGGGCGGTTACGGCGGCCAGGGCGGCCAGGGTGGCGGCGGCTGGGGCGGGGGCCCCGGCGGCGGTCAGCAGGGCGGCGGCTCGCAGCAGTCCGACCCCTGGGCGAGCGGCGGGGCTCCCGCCGGTGGCCAGGGTGGTGGAGGCGGCTGGGGCGGCGGCTCCGGCGGTGGCTACTCGGACGAGCCCCCCTTCTAGGGCGGGGTCGTCACCCACACTTCTTGATCACACAGGAGAATCACCATGGCGAAGCCGCCTGTGCGCAAGCCGAAGAAGAAGGTCTGCGCGTTCTGCAAGGACAAGGTCCAGTACGTGGACTACAAGGACACGAACATGCTGCGGAAGTTCATTTCCGACCGCGGCAAGATCCGTGCCCGCCGCGTGACCGGCAACTGCACGCAGCACCAGCGTGACGTCGCCACGGCCGTGAAGAACAGCCGTGAGATGGCGCTGCTGCCCTACACGTCCACCGCGCGATAAGGGAAGGGTGACCGAAGAATGAAGATCATCCTCACCCACGAGGTCTCCGGCCTCGGTGCCGCCGGCGACGTCGTCGACGTCAAGGACGGCTACGCTCGCAACTACCTGATCCCGCGGAACTTCGCTATCCGCTGGACCAAGGGTGGCGAGAAGGACGTGGCGCAGATCCGCCGCGCCCGCAAGATCCACGAGATCCAGACCATCGAGCAGGCCAACGCCATCAAGGCGCAGCTCGAGGGCACCAAGGTCCGTCTGGCCGTTCGCTCCGGCGACGCCGGCCGTCTCTTCGGTTCCGTCACCCCCGCCGACGTCGCGTCCGCGATCAAGGCGTCCGGTGGCCCCGAGGTCGACAAGCGCCGCATCGAGCTGGGCGCGCCCATCAAGACCCTGGGCGCCCACGAGACCTCGGTGCGTCTGCACCCCGAGGTCTCTGCCAAGGTCAGCGTCGAGGTCGTCGCCGCCTGAGCTTCGGCTCGGGTCTGAGTTTCGGCTCAGCGACTTCTGAGAAGGGCCGCATCCACCGGGTGCGGCCCTTCTTGCTGCTCGCCGGCGGCATGTTTCACGTGAAACGACCTTCCCGCAGAGAATCGCGGTGAACTGCGGAGAACCGCGGAGAACGGGATGTTCACGTGAAACGCGCGCCAGCTCGGCTCAGCGGGTGGCGCCGGTGACGATCCACCGTCCGGACCGGGCCCGCCACCACAGCGTCACCAACCGCACCGCCATCATCAGGGTCATCGCACCCCAGAGGGCCGTGAGGCCGCCGCCCGCCATGGGGACCAGCAGTGCAACCGGTGCGAAGACGGCCAGCGTGACCAGCATCGCCCACGCCAGGTAGGGGCCGTCTCCGGCGCCCATCAGGACACCGTCGAGCACGAAGACAACTCCACAGAGCGGTTGCGTCAGCGCGATGACGATCAGCGCAGGGAACGCGGCGTCCTTCACCGTCGCGTCACCGGTGAAGAGCGGCAGGAGCAGCGGCCGAGCCAGCACCACCAGGAGACCGAGGGCCATACCGACGGCAATCCCCCACTCCACCATGCGGCGGCAGGCTTCCCGCGCCCCCTTGGCGTCGCCGGCTCCCAGGTACCGTCCGATGATCGCCTGGCCGGCGATGGCGATGGCGTCCAGGGCGAAGGCCAGCAGACTCCAGAGCGAGAGCACGATCTGGTGGGCGGCCACGTCCGCATCGCCCAGGCGGGCGGCGACGGCAGTGGCGATCATCAGGATCGCCCGCAGGGAGAGGGTGCGGACCAGAAGCGGGACACCGGCCTGGGCGGACGCCCGAATCCCGGCAGCGTCGGGACGCAGTGAGGAGCCGTGCCTCCGGGCACCGCGGACGACCACCACCAGATAGACGGCCGCCATGCCGCACTGGGCGATGACCGTTCCCCAGGCGGACCCCGCGATCCCCCAGCCGAACCCGTAGACCAGCAGCACATTGAGGACCCCGTTGGCGACGAAGCCGGCGACGGCTACGCGGAGGGGCGTCTTGGTGTCCTGCAGTCCTCGGAGCACTCCGGTCGCCGCCAGAACGATCAGCATCGCGGGGATGCCGAGCGAGGAGATACGCAGGTAGGTGACCGCGTAGGGAGCCGCGGTCTCGGAGGCCCCGAACAGGTCGATCAAGGCGGGGGCGGTGGGCAGTACCACGGCGATGACGGCACTTCCCAGGAGGAGCGCCAGCCAGATGCCGTCCATGCCCTGGCGGATCGCGGCACCGAGTTCACCGGCACCGACCCGCCGGGCCACCGCGGCGGTGGTCGCATAGGCGAGGAAGACGAAGACGCTGACCGCGGTGGTGAGGAGGGCCGAGGCCACCCCGAGCCCGGCCAGCTGAGCGGTGCCCAGATGTCCGACGATGGCACTGTCCGCGAGGATGAACAGGGGCTCGGCGACCAAGGCGCCGAAGGCCGGGACGGCCAGCGCGATGATCTCGCGGTCGTGTCGGCGGCGGCCTGCCCGGCCGGTCGCGGAAGCCTGTGTCATAAGCACCAATCTAATCTTCCACAGGTAAGAGGTGCAATGCCGATTGGGCTCTTACTTTCGGCGGTTCGGCGTGTGTTCTCGCACAGCGTTCCGGTAGTTCTTGGCCGGGCGGCCGATTTTTTTCTTCTGCACAGCCTGGTGAGCGCATCGACGCAGGTCAGAGAGGGAACGGTGGGACGGCTGCGGGCTTGTTCACAGCCCTGTCCACCGACTCGTGCACAGGATTCCGGGGGTTGTCCACAGCATACGGGCGGTCTTCCACATGGCCTGTGGATAACCAGATTGGCTGCAGGTGCCGACGGGCTTAGCGTGGTGCGGTGCTCGCCCCCTCCACCGTGCGGAAATCCACCGCGGAAGCGGAGCGTCGGAGGGGTGCGGGAAGCTCGATCTGTCAGAGCTGTGCCGTAGAACGGAGAGGCACGGCGAGGTCCGCGCGGCGGACGGGAGGAGGGTCGCTCGGTGAGCATTTCCGAGCCCTTGGACGACCCCTGGGCCGAGAGCGGTCCCAGTGATCGTCTCCCCGCGTCGCGCCGCCGTGAGGACATGGGCCCGGGCCGCTCCGGCGGCCGGGGCGACCGCTCGGGGGACGGCAGGTGGGGCGACCAGGAGGTCTCCCCCTTCGAACGCGTCCCGCCCCAGGACCTCGACGCCGAACAGTCCGTGCTCGGCGGCATGCTCCTCTCCAAGGACGCCATCGCCGACGTGGTCGAGGTGCTCAAGGGCCACGACTTCTACAAGCCCGCGCACGAACTGATCTACCAGGCGATCCTCGACGTCTACGCCAAGGGCGAGCCGGCCGACCCGATCACCATCGCCGCGGAGCTCACCAAGCGCGGCGAGATCAACAAGGTGGGCGGCGCCGCCTACCTGCACACCCTGGTCCAGACGGTCCCCACCGCGGCCAACGCGGAGTACTACGCCGAGATCGTCCACGAACGGGCCGTGCTGCGGCGTCTGGTGGAGGCCGGCACCCGGATCACCCAGATGGGGTACGCGGCGGACGACGACGTCGACGAGATCGTCAACCGCGCCCAGGCCGAGATCTACGCCGTCACCGAGCAGCGCACCAGCGAGGACTACCTGCCGCTCGGCGACATCATGGAGGGCGCCCTCGACGAGATCGAGGCCATCGGCTCCCGCAGCGGCGAGATGACCGGCGTCCCCACCGGTTTCACCGACTTCGACGCGCTGACCAACGGCCTCCACCCGGGCCAGATGATCGTCATCGCGGCCCGTCCTGCCATGGGTAAGTCGACCCTGGCGCTGGACTTCGCGCGGGCGGCGTCGATCAAGCACCAGCTGCCCAGCGTGATCTTCTCCTTGGAGATGGGCCGCAACGAGATCGCCATGCGCCTGCTCTCCGCCGAGGCCCGGGTGGCGCTGCACCACATGCGCTCCGGCACCATGACGGACGACGACTGGACCCGGCTCGCGCGCCGGATGCCGGACGTCTCGGCGGCGCCGCTCTACATCGACGACTCGCCGAACCTGTCGATGATGGAGATCCGGGCCAAGTGCCGTCGGCTCAAGCAGCGCAACGACATCAAGCTGGTCGTCATCGACTACCTCCAGCTCATGCAGTCCGGCGGCTCCAAGCGCGCCGAGAACCGCCAGCAGGAGGTCTCGGACATGTCCCGGAACCTCAAGCTGCTGGCCAAGGAGCTGGAGATCCCGGTGATCGCGCTCTCCCAGCTGAACCGAGGCCCCGAGCAGCGGACCGACAAGAAGCCGATGGTCTCCGACCTGCGTGAGTCCGGCTCCATCGAGCAGGACGCCGACATGGTGATCCTGCTGCACCGCGAGGACGCCTACGAGAAGGAGTCCCCGCGCGCGGGTGAGGCTGACCTGATCGTCGCCAAGCACCGTAACGGCCCGACGGCCACCATCACCGTGGCGTTCCAGGGTCACTACTCGCGCTTCGTGGACATGGCCCAGAGCTGACCGCGGGCCGGCCCCGCCAGGCCGGCCCGCTGCCCCGGTCGCCGCGACGGAGCCCAGGCCGCCCCGAGGGAGCCCCGGTCGCCGCGACGGAGCCCCGGTAACCCTGGTAGCCGTCGTCGGGCCTAGAAGAAGTGCAGGCAGTGCGCCGGACGTTCGGCGCGGAAGAGGGCGTCGGCGAGGGCCGCGGCGTCCGGCCGGTGCGCCTGGACGTGCCCGGCGCGCACCAGCGTGCTCGGGGCGGTGCCACCGAGGTACACCGAACCGAGATCGCTCACGTCCAGGGTCAGGTCGGGCTCCCGTTCCGTCGGCACGCACTCGGCCTTGCCGTCCCGGACGGTCAGCAGGTACCGGTTCCGCTCACCGAGGAACGGGTCGTCGACGTCCAGCACCAGCTCGCCGTCGGAGAACCAGCCCCTGCTGGCCAGGGCGCGGGGGACGTCCAGCAGACGGACCCAGAGCCAGTCCGTGCTGTCGCTCACCTCACCGGCTCGGAAGTCGGCGAGCTGCCACCGCAGCGGATGTTCCGGCGGGAAGTGCTTGAAGACGACCTGCTTGACCAGGTCGTGGCCGAGGAGGAAGCGGGCCAGGGCCGTGAAGACCGTGTCGTCGACGGCGATGGTCTCGTCCACCGTCAGCGTGCTGTCCCTGTCGCGCACATAGCTGGCGTACCCGTCCGGGACGCCGTCGGCGTCCCGGTGGACGGCGATGTAGCGCGGTTCGGTGGAGATCGGCGGGTGTCCCGCGCCCCGGCTCCACACGTGGTGCTGCCGGGACAGCGCGCCGGGCTGGACGCGGCGGTACCGGTCGTAGATCTCCTCGAGGAGGTCGGTGCACTCCGAACGGCGCAGCACCTCGACGGAGCCGCTCGCGGCCGCCTCGGCCGCGCCGCGTGCCCGGACGGGGGCGAAGTCGTCCCGGCGGCGCTGGACGGTCAGGCGCTGTGTGTAGGTCGCCGGCCCGTAGCCGAACCGGCGGTAGATCAGGGCCTCGGACGCCAGCAGCACCGAGAGCGTCTCGCCGCGCTCGCGGACGTCCTGGAGCTGGCGCCGCATCAGGGCGCTGAGGACGCCCTGGCGCCGGTGGGTGGGCAGGACACCGACCGCGGTCACCCCCGCCGCGGGTACCACGGCGCCCCCGGGCAGCGTGAGCTCGAAGGAGTAGGCCCCGGCGGTGCCGATCGGCCGCCCGTCGTCCGCCAGCGCGAACAGGCCACGGTCCATCTCGTACCCGGCCCACCAGCCCTCGCTGCCCTCGGGCGGGGTGTCCCGGAAGCTCCCGAACGCGCAGTGGAGCGTGTCGAGGAAGACCTCGAAGTCCTGGTCGGTCGTGGAACGGATCTCCATCGCTGGTGCTGCCTCCCCGGCTCACGGTGCCACGACTCCGTGGCGCCCCGCCCCAGTGCAGTCCGCGGTACTGGCCCGGTCAAACGAATTTCCGCGCGGCCCCGGAATCCGGTTCGCCCCGGTCGGACCGGGGATGGTGCACTGACCCCATGACGACACCTCAGGAAGAGCAGGAAGAGAACGCCCTCCTCCCCGCCACCCGGCGGGCGCTGCTGCACCGGATCGCGGTCGCCCAGGCCGACGGCCGGGCACCCTCGCTCGCCGCGGCGGTCGTCCGGGGCGGAGAGCTCGTCTGGAGCGGATCGCGCACCTCGGTGGACGGGCACGCGCCCGACGGCGACGTCCAGTACCGGATCGGTTCGATCACCAAGACCTTCGTCGCCGTCCTGGTGCTGCGGCTGCGGGACGAGGGCCGGCTCTCCCTCGAGGACCCCCTGGACAAGCACCTGCCCGGGACCCCGGCGGGGCAGGCCACCATCGCCCAACTGCTGGCCCACAGCGCGGGGCTGGCGGCCGAGACGCCCGGGCCGTGGTGGGAGCGGACGCCGGGAGCGCTGCGGCCCGAGCTCGCCGACGTCCTGGGGGAGAATCCCGTGCTGCACCCGGGCGGACGCCGGTTCCACTACTCCAACCCCGGCTTCGCGCTGCTCGGCGCGCTGGTCGAGGAACTGCGCCGGGAGCCGTGGGACCAGGTGCTGCGCCGGGAGGTTCTGGAGCCGCTCGGACTGCACCGCACTGGCACGGACCCGGTCGCCCCGGCCGCGGGTGGCTGGGCCGTGCACCCGTGGGCCGACGTGCTGCTGCCCGAGCAGGTGGAGGAGCTGGGCCGGATGGCGCCCGCCGGGCAGCTGTGGTCCACCACGGCCGACCTGGCCCGTTTCGCCGTCTTCCTGATGCGCGGCGACGACCGGGTGCTGAGCGCGGACTCCGTCGCCGAGATGCGGGCTCCGGCGGCGCCCCCGGAGCCCGGCGACCTGGCGGCCGGGTCGGGCTACGGGCTGGGGCTGCAGATCCAGCACTGGGGTCCGCGGCGCCTGGTCGGCCACTCCGGATCGGTCCCCGGTTTCCTCGCCAACCTCTCCGTCGGCGTGGAGGACGACGTGGCCGCGGTGGTCCTGGCCAACTGCACCTCGAGCGCGCCCTTCTGGAGCGTGGGGCCGGACCTGGTGCGCATCGTGGCGGAGGCCGAGCCGCGCATCCCCGAGCCGTGGCGTCCTCTTCCGGAGGTCGACCAGGAGGTTCTGGCGTTGACCGGGCCCTGGTACTGGGGCACCCAGGCCTACCTGCTGCGCCTGCTCCCCGACGGTGGTGTTTCCCTGGACCCGGTGGGCGCCTCCGGCCGCCGGTCCCGCTTCCGTGCCGCGGGCGACGGCGCCTGGACCGGCCTGGAGGGCTACTACGCCGGGGAGACCCTGCGTGCCGTCCGCCGCCCGGACGGCACGGTGAGCCACCTCGACCTCGGGTCCTTCTTCTTCACCCGCACCCCCTACGACCCTGCCGCGCCCGTGCCGGGCGGCGTCGACGAGGGCGGCTGGCGGGGGCTGCGGCAGGGCACGTGATCCGGGGCCGGGTTCAGAGCTGGAGCTTGAAGCCGATGTGCGAGGCGGTGAAGCCGAGGCGCTCGTAGAACCGGCGGGCGTCGGTCCGGGTGGCGTCGGAGGTCAGCTGCACCAGCCCGCAGCCCTGCCGCCCGGACTCCTCGACGGCCCACCGGACGAGACGTGAGCCGAGGCCGCCGCCCCGCTCGTCGGAATGGACCCGGACGCCCTCGATGACCGAGCGGGTGGTGCCACGGCGGGACAGGCCCGGGATCACGGTCAGCTGCAGCGTGCCGACGACCTTCCCGGACCGATCGGCCACCATCAGGTACTGGTTCGGGTCCCCCGCCAGCCGCCGGTAGGCCTCCAGGTAGGGGGCCAGGTCGTCCGGCGTCTCACGGCCTGCGCCCAGGGGGTCGTCGGCGTACATCGCGACGAGGGCGGGCACGTCCTGGGCGGTGGCCCGGCGTATCAGAAGATCGTCCATGGGGGCACCCTAGGGCCCGGCGCCGCCCGCCACGCGGTCGGACGAGGGACGGTCGGACCGGGGACGGTCAGACGAGGTCCGAGGCGTGCAGCGTGCGGACGCCCTCGATGTTGCCGTCCAGGTAGTGCCGCAGGGAGAGCGGCACCAGATGGACGCCGGCGATCCCGACCCGGGTGAACGGCACCCGGACGATCTCGTACTCACCCGCCGGCTCCTCGACCTCGGGGCCGTGCCGCAGCGCGGGGTCCATGGACTCCAGCCGGCAGACGAAGAAGTGCTGCACCTTCACACCGGTCGAGGCCTCGTCCGGGCCGATGTGCTCCACGGTGTCCACGAAGCAGGGGATGACGCCGGTGATCTTGGCGCCCAGCTCTTCGTGCACCTCGCGGTGGAGAGCGTCCACGACGGTGGCGTCCTCGGGCTCCACACCGCCGCCGGGGGTGACCCAGTAGGGATCGACACCGGGCTTGGTGCGCTTGATCAGGATCAGGTCGTCGCCGTCCAGGAGGACGGCGCGGGCAGTGCGCTTGACCACGGGGCGGACGGTCATGGGGGGAATCTGGCCCGTGATGTTCCACGTGAAACATCGGCCCCGGCCGTTCACCGTGCCCCGCGCGGGTCAGGCCCAGGCGGCCGCGGCCCGTTGGAGCCGTTCGTGGGCGCGGCCGATGTGCGGGAGGGCGAGGGTGCCGGCGCGCACCACCAGGAAGTAGGTCCGCAGCGGGGGCACATCGGGCTCGTACAGGGCCACCAGCGAGCCCTGTTCCCGTGCGGTGGCGCAGAGGTAGCGGGGCAGCACGGCGATCCCGGCGCCGTGGAGGGCGCAGGTGAGCACGGCCCGCAGGTCCGGGACCACCACCGCGCCGGAGGCCACGGTGGGCCGGGCGCCGAAGACGGAGGACCAGTACCGGGACACGAAGGGGAGCGACTCGTGCACCTCGAGCACGGGCAGCGGATCCAGCCGGGCCCGCAGTTCCTCCAGGGGGTCCGGTGCGCCCAGGAGGCCGGTGGGACCGGTGGGATCGGTCGTGGGAACGCCGACCGGCAGCCCTGCCGAGGCCGCCACGGCGGGGGAGGCGACCAGTACGTGCTCCTCGTCGCAGAGCGGGGTGGAGCTCAGCAGCGTGCCGCGCGGGCGGGCCGTCGCGACGGCCAGGTCGCAGTGACCCGCGGCCAGGCCGTCGAGGTTCTCCTGGTCGTTGCCGAAGGAGGCGCGCAGGGAGAGGGGCCGGCCCTTCTCGGCGGCCAGGGCGGCGAGGGCGGGAAGGGCGCGCTCCGCCAGGAACTCCGGCGGCCCCGAGAGGTGGAGGGTGCTGGGGCCACCGGACTCGAGGCCGGTCTCGGCGATCTCCACCAGCGCGTCGAGGTGGGGCGCGGCCTTGTGGGCCAGTTCGTCGCCGACCGTGGTGGGGACGACGCCACGGGCCTGTCTCAGGAAGAGCGGACGGCCGAGCTGCCGTTCCAGGGTGCGGATCTGGGAGGTCACGGCCGGCTGGGAGAGGCCGAGCAGTGCGGCGGCGCGCGTGAAGGATCCGGCCCGGTACACCGCCACGAAGGTGCGGAGCAAGGCCAGGTCCATGGGCGCCCCCTCGGCTTGCCGGGGCGGTGCGGGTCCGCCCCTGACGGCCCGTCGGCCGCGTACAACGATAAATATGTCGATAGGTCTCTGTCGCTACAGTGATTGGACACTGACACAGAGTCAACTAGCCTTGGTGGCGCGGTGCGACGCCACGGTCGCACGGCGCGCAGGCGGCCCGGTCCGAGCCACGAGGGGGGAGGCTCGGACCGGGCGTCCGCGTCGTCACGGGATCAGCCGCCGGAGACCGCCGGCCGGGCGGCCTCGTCCAGGGCGCGCAGGACGTCCGCCACCAGGTCCTCCGGGTCCTCGGCGCCCACCGAGAGACGGATGAAGCCCGCCGGCACCGCGTCACCGCCCCAGCGGCCGCGCCGCTCGGCGCTGGACCGCACCCCGCCGAAGCTGGTCGCCTCGTCGACCAGCCGCAGCGATCCCAGGAACCGCTCCGCGTGCTCGCGGTCGGGGAGGGTGAAGGAGACGACGCAGCCGAAACGGCGCATCTGGCGCGCGGCCACGGCGTGCGACGGGTCGTCGGGGAGCCCCGGGTAGCGCAGGTCGGCCACTTCGGGCCGCTCCTTGAGGGTCCGGGCCAGGGTGAGGGCGGTGGCCGCCTGCCGGTCCACCCGCAGGTGCAGGGTGGAGAGGGAGCGGTGGGCCAGCCAGGCCTCCATCGGGCCGGGGATCACGCCGACGATCTTCCGCCAGCGCCGGACCGCGTCCATCGCCTCGCCGCGCGCGCCCGTCACATAGCCGAGGAGCACGTCTCCGTGGCCGGTGAGCTGCTTGGTGCCGCTGGCCACCGAGAAGTCCGCGCCCAGCTCCAGCGGCCGCTGGCCGAGCGGGGTGGCCAGGGTGTTGTCCACGGCGACCGCGATCCCCCGGGCGTGCGCCTCCTCCGCGAGCCGGCGTACGTCGCAGACGTCCAGGCCGGGGTTGGAGGGCGTCTCGATCCACAGCAGCCTGGCGCCGTCGAGCACCTCCAGCTGCGCGTCCCCGCCGGTGGGCGCGGTGCGCACCTCCACGCCGAAGGCCTCCAGCTGGGCGCGCACCAGGGGGAAGACCTGGTAGCCGTCGCTGGGCAGGACGACGGCGTCACCGGTCCTCAGCTGGGAGAACAGGACCGCGGAGATCGCGCCCATGCCGGAGGGGAAGACCAGCGTCTCGATGTCGTTCCGGCCGGGCGCCTCGAGTTCGCCGATGGCGTTCTCCAGCAGCGTCCAGGTCGGGTTCTCGTCGCGGCCGTAGGTGTACGGGCCGGTGGGCTCGCCCGGAAGGTGGAAGTGGGCGGCGAAGACGGGGCCCGGGAGGGTCGGCTCGTGCTTGAGGGGTTCCGGCAGACCGGCACGCACCGCGCGCGTACCGTCGCCCTTCTCGGCAGGGGTGGCCCCCGTGCCGTCGGCGTCGCCCGCCGCGTTCGCCGGGGAGTCGTTGTTCATGCGGCCCGTCCTTCCTGCTGCTCACGTCCGGTGCGGCCTGCCGGGCCCACCGGCCCCCACTGTCTCAGGGCGGCCGGGCCGGCGGGCGGACGGGTGGCGCGGAAGGGCGGACGGGTGGCGGGGAAGGGCGGGCGGAGTCAGTCCTTGTCGGGCAGCACCAGGTTGAGGGCCCAGGAGACCACCGCGATGACGAGGCCACCGAGGACCGCGGTCCAGAAGCCGTCGACGTGGAAGCTCAGGTCCAGCTTCCCGGCGATCCAGGAGGTGAGCATCAGCATCAGGGCGTTGACGACCAGGGTGATCAGGCCGAGGGTGAGGATGAAGAGCGGCAGTGTGAGCAACTGCACGACCGGCTTCACCAGCAGGTTGACGAGACCGAAGATCAGCGCCACCAGGATCAGGGTGCCGGCCTTCTTGCCGGTGCTGCCGCCCTCGAGACTGATCTTGTCGATCAGCCAGACGGCGACCGCCAGTGCGCCGGCGTTGGCGAGCGTCTTGACCAAGAAGTTCATCATGGGTCTGATCGTGGCAGACGAGATCGATTTCGGTGCCGACCTCAAGGGGCGAGCGGGGCTATGAAGGCATTCCGGCTGGACGAACTGGAGGCGGAGCGGGCCGCCAACGACGGCGCGTACCTGCAGTTCCTGCGCGAGCGGAACATGTCGGTGGGGCTCTACGCCCTGGACGCCGGCGCGCAGGACCCGCAGCAGCCGCACCATCAGGACGAGGTGTACTTCGTGGTGAGCGGACGCGGCTGGTTGACGGTGGGGACCGAGACCACGGAGGTGGCGCGGGGCAGCGTGGTCTACGTGCCGGCCGGGGTGCCCCACAAGTTCCACCACATCAGCGAGGACCTGCGGGTCATGGTGGTCTTCTCGCCCCCGGAGGGCTGACCCGCCGACCCCTAGGGGAGCGATCAGGGACGAACGAGGGTGCCCGGGGCCCCTGCCGGGCCCCGTCCACGCCTAGCATCGAAGGCGTACCGGAAGACGTGCAGGGAGAAGGGGCTGGGCGATGCGTGAGATCCTCGCGGACGTGCCGTGGTGGGTGAAGTGGGTCGCGATCCCGGTGATCGCCCTGGTGGTCTTCGGAGGCCTGATAGCGAGCGTGCTGGGCTTCCTCGTGGGGCTGCTGTTCAAGGTGCTGCTCTTCGTCGCGCTGGTGGGCGGCCTGATCTTCGTGGTGCGGAAGTTCAAGGGCTCCTCGTCCTCGTCGTCCGACGAGAAGTGGTAGCCGGGAGCGCAAGGGGTGGATCCCTCGTGAGGGGGAAGTGTGGTCCGCGGGGTGTATCCCGCAGGTGACGGACCGTTAGAGTCCGGAACTCGTCGCGGGGGAGTCCGAGCCCCCGCGGGCGGCCTGCACAGCCCCCGTGTTTCCCCGGCACGGGCAGCCCCCTCGCGCTCCGGGAGTGACCCTTGGCCACGGCCGACACCGCGTCCGCCGCACGACGCGCCCCCTCCGTGCCCGTCCAGCCCACCCAGGCGGGCCACGCCGCCGCCCCCGCCGAGGAGCGCTCCGCGAGAGGCAGAAGGGGCGGGTCCACGGGCGGAGCGGCGCAGGGCCGGCCGGCGACGCTGATCGGTTCCGTCCAGCGGGCCATGCGGCTGCTGGAAACCGTGGCCGAGCACGAGAGCGGCGCGCCAGCCAAGCAGCTCGCCCGGCAGACGGGACTGGCGCTGCCGACGACGTACCACCTGCTGCGCACCCTGGTCCACGAGGGCTACCTGCGGCGCGACAGCGGGCTCTTCCACCTCGGGGACGCCTCCGAACGGCTGGGCCGCAGGCTGGCCCGGCAGAAACGTCGCGTCGTCGCCGACGCGATGGCGCACTGGCACGACGCCATCGGCGCGCCGCTGTACTGCGCCCGGTACCACGACGGCGAGATCGAGGTGCTCGGTGTCGCGGACTCCCCCGAGGCCCCCGCCGTCGAGGAGTGGGCCGACTTCCGGGCCACCGGGCACGCGCACGCCATCGGGCAGTGTCTCCTGTCGCAGCTCGACGAGGACGCCCGGCGGGACCATCTGGCCCGCCACCCGGTGCAGCCGCTCACGCGGTACACCGTCGAGGACGAGCCGGTCCTGCTGCGGCGTTTGGCGGCCGGTCGCCATGGGGAGCCAGTGATCGAGCGTCAGGAGTACGCGCTGGGCACGGTGTGCGCCGCGATCCCCATCCGGATCGGCACGCTCGTCGCCACGGTGGCGGTCTCGCTGCCCGTCCAGCAGGCCGATCACCTGCTTCCCGCGGCCCGTCGGCTGCAGGCCGAGATCGGGCGTGAGCCCGGCGTCCTGGCCCTGTCTTTCAGTATCTGAAAAATCACTCCTTGTGATTCGCCGTGTACGTTCAGCAAGATGGCGCGCAGGGTCAGCAGGATGAGTCCCGGACAACCCGAGGACAAAAGACGGGGTAGGCGATGCGCGAGTCGGTGCAGGCAGAGGTCATGATGAACTTTCTCGTCTCGGACGAGCTCTCGTTCCGCATTCCGGTCGAGCTGCGCTACGAGACCTCTGATCCGTTCGCCGTGCGGCTGACCTTTCACCTTCCTGGTGACGCACCGGTGACCTGGGCCTTCGGTCGCGAGCTGCTGATCGACGGGGTGGGGCGGCCCTGCGGGGACGGTGACGTCCGGGTGTCGCCCGCCGACCCCGACATGCTGGGCGAGGTGCTGATCCGGCTGCAGGTGGGCCGAGACCAGGCGCTGTTCCGCTCCGGAGCCGCCCCCCTGGTGGCCTTCCTGGACCGGACGGACAAGCTGGTTCCGCTCGGCCAGGAGGGCGCGCTGGCCGATTTCGACGCCCACCTGGACGAGGCGCTGGACCGCATCCTGGCCGAGGAGCAGAGCGCCGGCTGACCCCGTCGCCGTGGCCCGCGTCGCTGCCTGTGAAGGAACGCTTCCGCCCGGCGGCCGGAAGGGCGCCGGGGCTCCTCCTCCGCCCCACCGGCCGCGGGCGCCCGCGCCGGAACCCGACGCGGGACGACGCCCGGTGATCAGCAGGAGCAGCAGGATCAGCGGCGGCGGCGACGCCCCCGGGTCCCCCGCCCGCCGGAGCTCCGGCCGGAGGCCTGCCCGGCCGAGCGCCCGACTCCCCGGCCGGCCGGCCGGGGAGCGCCGGAGCCGCCCGGCCCGGGACGGTCGGCGGAGACCACCAGGGCGGCCAGCGCGGTGGTCACCGGCACCGAGGCCACCAGTCCGATGGAACCGACCAGGGTGCGCACGATCTCCTGGGCGACCAGCTCGCTGTTGGCCACCGAACCCACGCTGCTCTGCGCGATGGAGAAGAGCAGCAGCAGGGGCAGCGCCGCACCCGCGTAGGCGAGGACCAGGGTGTTGACCACCGAGGCGATGTGGTCCCGGCCGATGCGCAGACCGGCCCGGTAGAGCCCGCGCGGCCCGAGCGAGGGATTGGCCTCGTGGAGTTCCCACACCGCGGAGGTCTGGGTGACGGTGACGTCGTCGAGGACACCGAGGGAACCGATGATGATGCCGGCCAGGAGCAGACCGCTCATGTCGAGTTGCGGGTAGAGACCGTGGATCAGGCCCGTGTTGTCGTCGGTGTTGCCCGTGAGGTCGCCCCAGCCGATGAACACCGAGCCCAGGACGCCGATCAGCAGCAGCGACACCAGGGTGCCCAGGACCGCCACCGATGTCCGGGCCGACAGCCCGTGGCAGAGGTAGAGCGCGATCAGCATGATGGCGCTGGAGCCGACCACCGCCACCAGCAGGGGATTCGATCCCTGCAGGATGGCCGGAAGGATGAACAGGGTGAGCACCAGGAAGCTCACCGCCAGCGCGATCAGCGCCATCAGGCCGCGCAGCCGGCCCACGACCACGACCGCCACCGCGAAGATGCCCGCCAGCAGTGTCAGCGGCAACTTGCGGTCCATGTCCATCACGGAGTACTGCAGTTCCTTGGGCGCCGTCGGCTCGTAGGCGACGATCACCGAGTCGCCCTTCGCCAACTGCCGTGACTGGTCGCGCTGGACCGTCTCGACGAAGGTGCGGCCCTGGTCCTTGCCGGTGTCGATGCGCACCGTGGCCAGCGTGCACTCCTGCTTCTGGTCCTGTTGCTGCCCGCAGGTCGTCTTCTCGACGCGGGTCACGGTGGCCTGCTCGGTGTGCCGGTCGAAGCCCACGCCGGAACGCTCGTGGTCCGGGGCGCCGCCGGGCCAGAGGGCCAGCAGCCCCACCACCACGGCGGCGGCGAACGGCACCAGGACGGCGGCGATGATCCGCCGGAGCCGGCGGGAGGCCGGTGCGGCCGGTCCATGGGCGTGGCTGTGGCTGTGACTGTGCCCGTGCCCGTGCCCGTGTCCGGGGGCGGCGGGTTCGGGCGCCGGGCCGGGGCCGCGACCGCGGTCGGGGCGGGGGCCGTGCTGCGCATGGCCGTGAGGCACGTGTGCGTCGGAGGAGGGACGCTGCGGTTCGGGAGGCGGTTGCATGGTGCTCACGGACAGATCATCCCAAGAGTGACAGAGGCCTACTGTTCACCGCGCCCGGCGGGACGCTAGCGTGGGGTCACCTTTGCACACGCGGGAGCTCGGAGCACCGGGCTGAGAGGACGCTGACCTCCGTTCCGCCCTGGTTCACAGGGCGCACAGACGATGTTTCACGGGAAACATCGCGCCGGAGACCGCTGCGTCGACCGCCGAACCTGTTACCGGGTAATGCCGGCGTAGGGAGTAGGTCTCATGACCGACAAGGAAGCACGCACGCCTGCTCGTTGGCACAAGGGCCATGTCGAGGGTTCCCGCCCCGACATCCGCGTGCCGGTACGACGGGTCCACCTCACCAACGGCCGCGCGGTGTCGCTGTACGACACCTCCGGCCCGTACACCGATCCGGCGGTGGACACCGACGTCCGCCGGGGCCTGCCGCCGCTGCGGCAGAACTGGATCATCGCCCGCGGGGACACCGAGGAGTATCCGGGCCGTCCGGTCCGCCCCGAGGACGACGGCATCCGCCACACCACGCCGCGGGGCGGACTGCGGAACCTGGACGCGGTCTTCCCGGGCCAGCCTCGGCGACCGCGCCGCGCCCGGGACGGCGGCCCCGTCACCCAGCTCGCCTACGCGCGACGGGGTGAGATCACGCCCGAGATGGAGTTCGTGGCCATCCGGGAGGACGTCCCGCCGGAGGTCGTGCGCGAGGAGATCGCCGCGGGACGGGCGGTGCTGCCGGCCAACGTGAACCATCCGGAGATCGAGCCGATGATCATCGGCAAGCGGTTCCTGGTGAAGGTCAACGCCAACATCGGCAACTCGGCGGTGACCTCCTCGATCGAGGAGGAGGTGGAGAAGATGACCTGGGCGACCCGCTGGGGCGCCGACACGGTCATGGACCTCTCCACCGGGCGGAACATCCACACCACCCGCGAGTGGGTGCTGCGCAACTCCCCCGTCCCCATCGGTACCGTTCCGCTCTACCAGGCGCTGGAGAAGGTCGACGGCAAGGCGGAGGAGCTCACCTGGGAGATCTACCGGGACACGGTGATCGAGCAGGCGGAGCAGGGCGTGGACTACATGACCGTGCACGCCGGTGTGCGGCTGGCGTACGTGCCGCTGACGGCCGGGCGGAAGACGGGCATCGTCTCCCGGGGCGGGTCGATCATGGCCGCCTGGTGTCTCGCGCACCACAAGGAGAGCTTCCTCTACGAGAACTTCGAGGAACTGAGCGAGATCCTGGCCGCCTACGACGTCACCTACTCGCTGGGCGACGGTCTGCGGCCCGGGTCGATCGCCGACGCCAACGACGAGGCGCAGTTCGCCGAGTTGCACACGCTGGGGGAACTCGGCCGTATCGCCAGGCGTTGTGGAGTGCAGACGATGATCGAGGGCCCGGGACACGTCCCGATGCACAAGATCAAGGAGAACATCGACCTGCAGCAGGAGGTCTGCGATGAGGCTCCGTTCTATACGCTCGGCCCGCTGACCACGGACATCGCTCCGGGGTACGACCACATCACCTCCGGCATCGGCGCCGCGATGATCGCCTGGTGGGGTACGGCGATGCTGTGCTACGTCACCCCCAAGGAACACCTGGGGCTGCCCGACCGGGACGACGTGAAGACCGGTGTGATCACCTACCGGATCGCCGCGCACGCCGCGGACCTGGCCAAGGGGCATCCGGGCGCGCAGGAGTGGGACGACGCGCTCTCCGACGCGCGGTTCGAGTTCCGGTGGGAGGACCAGTTCGACCTCTCGCTGGACCCGGACACGGCGCGGGCGTTCCACGACGAGACCTTGCCGGCCGAACCGGCGAAGACGGCGCACTTCTGCTCCATGTGCGGGCCGAAGTTCTGCTCCATGCGGATCAGCCGGGACATCAACGAGCGGTTCGGTGGTGACGCCGGGGCGGCCGCCTCGGCGGAGGAGGTCGCCGAGGGGATGCTCCAGAAGTCGAAGGAGTTCGCGGCGGGCGGCAACCGGGTCTACGTGCCGCTGACGGAACGACCGGAACGGCCGGAACGCGCCGAGCGGCCCGGACAGCCGGAGGGGGCGGGCCGGGCCTGACCCGTCGGCGGCCTGTCTGCGCGGTTCAGGCCGCCGAGTACCGGTGCGGGACCGGTGCGGGAGGTGCGGACGGGGCAGGCCAGGTCCGGTTCCTCTGAGACCTGGCCTGCCCCCCGAGCTCCGGGGCCCCGAGCTCCGGTGCCCGGGGTTCCGGCGCGCGAGGCCCGAGGCCCGGAGTCCGATGCCCGGAACCCGGTGCTCAGGGCTTCGGGGTTCCGGGCTCCGGCGGCGGCTGCCGAGCCGGGTGTGTCTCCGCGTCGTGCGGCGCGGGGACTACCTGGGGCGGCGGTTGCGGCTGGAGAAGTCCGGGCTGCTGTATCCGGGGCTGCTGAAGCGCGGGCTGGTGATCCGGTTCGACTCCCGGCCGGGGCCGGGGTAGCCGTCACGGTCGCCCAGGTCCGGCAGGGGCGCACCGGCCGGGGAAACCTGCGGGGACGAGGTCGACGCCCGCTCCAGGAAGGGCTGTAGGCCGCGCTCGCGCAGTGCCTCGAGCCATTCCGTACGGGCCCGCTCGAGGTCCGCGTCCCGTCGGCGCCGCGGCTCCACGTGGTAGGCGCGGGAACCGTTGCGCAGGGCGGTGACCAGCAGCCCGGCCGCCGCGGCCAGCAGCCCGGCCGCGGCCAGCGCGCCGAAGACCCAGCCGGCGGTCAGCAGCTTTCCCGCCATCGCGGGCTCCGGCGTGAGCATCTTCAGCAGGTAGCCGATCAGCAGCAGGACGACCGCGGAGGCCCCCGCCAGCAGCGGGGCCAGGACGACCGCCACGGCGGCGGCCCCGGGCCCGGAGTCGTCGGCCTCCCGCACCGTGCTGAGGTCGTCCGCCTCGGATCCCGGTTCCCGTTCCACCGCCGCCAGGCTCCGGAGGCCTTCGCGCAGGTCGACGTAGTGGTCGTACTCGGGCGCCGCCTCCGCGAGGATCTCGACCGCGCAGGAGAGGGCGTGCGAGCGCAACTGCTCGGTGGTGGGCCGGGCGGAAGGGGCCGCCGGGTGGTCCTCGCGCGGGATCGCGCGGAGGGCCTCGTCCAGGGCGTGCTCGAAATCGAGGCGGTCCTCGTTCCGCAGGTGCCGCGGGTGGCTGGTCATGTGCATCCCCCGATGCTCCGTAAGGCTGTGGCTCGGCATACCGACGAGCCGTCTGGCTGGGACGGAGGGGAGCCTGCTACGGATAGTCCGATGGTAGTGCCGCGGCGGCGGGTGATGACAAGGGGATTACGGGGAGTTTCACGGTTTCCCCGCCGGAATCGGGCCGGTTCGGACGGGCGTTGGGGCGTATGAACACCCCTAGGGCGCAAGGGACTTGGCGCCACGACGGGTCACCCATGACCTGACGGTGAGGGTCGACGCCCCGGCCCCGCCCGGCCGGTTCGGGCGGTTGGGCAGGGGCGGGTCAGGTGATCGGCAGGCGGCGGACCAGGAGGGTGCCGGCCATGGTGACGCCGCCGTCCATGGCGATGGCGAGCCCGTCGGCGTAGACGTGCGGGCCGTCGATCTGCGGGCGGCCCGAGCCGGACTCCCCGTCCTCCGCCCCGGCCTCGCCGGTGAGGTAGGGGATCGGGCTGTGGCCGTGCACGATCCGGGTGCCGCCGTAGGCGTCGAGGAGCTCGCGGGCCGCCTCGACGCCGCCCGCGTCGCGGAAGGCGAACCGCTTGGTGAACTTGCGGAAGAGGTCCCAGACCTCGTCGGGGTCGTTGCGGGTCAGCGTCTCCCGGACGGTGTCGTTGACCTCCTCGGTGGAGTTGCCGAACTCCAGGTACGCGGTGGTGTCGGAGTGCAGCAGCAGGTGGCCGTCGACCTCCTCCATGGCGGCGAGCCGGGACATCCACTGCAGGTGGTGATCCTGGAGGCGCTCCATGTCGGCCTTCTGACCGCCGTTGAGCAGCCAGGCCGCCTGGAAGGTGGCGGTGCCGGCGCTCGAGTTGACGGGGGTGTCGCCGTACCGCTTGGCGCCGAGCAGGAGGAGTTCGTGGTTGCCCAGCAGCGCCTTGCAGTAGCCGCCCGCGGCCGCGGCCTCGGCCGACAGCCGCATCACCAGCTCGATCACGCCGACGCCGTCCGGGCCGCGGTCGGTGAAGTCGCCGAGGAACCACAGGCGGGTGGTGCCGGCCGACCAGTTGCCGTTCTCGTCGACGATCCCCTGCTCCCGCAGGGCGGCGAGGAGTTCGTCGAGGTAGCCGTGGACGTCGCCCACCACGTAGAGCGGTCCGGGGGCGGGCTTGCCGGCGGCGGGGGCCTCGGCGGGCTCCGCGGCGGCGGCCACGGAGGGGCCGAGCTGGAGCGTGTCGCCCCGGCGGATCACCGGCAGGTCGCGCTCGGTCGGCGTGTAGTCCTCGGGCATCCCGTCCGGGAAGGCCTCCGGGGGCACGGAACCGGGGTGCGGCTCGGCGGGGGGCGCGGCGTGCCCCGCGGGCGCGGGCGGCGCCAGGGGAGCCCGAGGGGCGGCCGGGCGGGCCGACGCCGCCGGATGCCCGGGAGCGGCCGGGTGCGCCGCGGGTGCCGGCGGTGCCGGCGGTGCGGGGTGGGCCGGGTGCACCGGCTGCGCCGGAGGGGCCGTCGGCGCCGGGGGCGCCAGGTGAACGGGAGGGGCCGGGGGCGCCGGAGGTTGTCCCGCCGCGGGGTGCGGTGCGGGTTCGTGGACGTATGCGGGCACCCGGAAGTCGCGCAGCGTCGCCGTACGCTCCACCTCGGGTCCCCGACCGGCCCCCTGAGTCATCGACCCCTCCACCATCGCGCCGCGTCTGCACCGCATCGGACTGCCTGGTGGCAGCGGCCCGCGGTGTCGTGCGCCCATCATAGGAACGCGGATCGTGCCGTGGGACGACCCAGGGGTGGTGAATCCTGCGGCAAAGCGTTGTGGCGTGCGGGATTTCGGTCGAATCGCACGGTGTGCGCGGGTTGACGCCGCCCTTTGCGGGACGTCGCCGCCGGGACGGATGTCACCGTTGCGGGCCCTTTGTGCGCGAGCCGGTGTGTGCGAGCCGGCGCGGGCGCGCACGAAGGCCCGGGCCCTGCGACGCGGGCACCGGCGGCCACCGGCCCCCGTCCGGCGGTGTCGGCGTGCGCGGGGGACCGCCCGCGTGTCCGGGCGGTCCCCTGGCTCCCGGACGCCGCCCTCGGACCCCTGGCCCCGGCGCACATCTCCGTGAGCGCGACGGACGCTGTCATCCGGACCCGGCCCCGGACCGGAAGCGACCCCGGATCGGACCCACCCCCGGAGCTTCGGACCCCTGGCCCCCCGGACCACGTCTCCGAGAGCACGGCGGACGCCTCGCTCCGGCCTGGTTCCCGGCCCGGCCCCGGACCAAGTCCCGGACCGGACCTCGGCCCTGCACCCGACCCCGACCCCGACCCCAGGCCGGGACCCGGACCCGGACCCAGACCGGACCGGGACCCGGACGGGACCCGGACCGGACCGGGATCGGACCAGGCCCCGGACCGAGTGGGACCCGGACCGGACCGGGATCGGACCAGGCCCCGGACCGAGTGGGACCCGGACCGGCGCCACGGTCGGCGCGGTCCGGGTCGTTCCACGGCACGGCGCCCCGATTCAGCCGGAGTTCGGGGTGCGCGGGGGGCTGACGGTGGTGCGGGTGGGGCGGCGCTGGGAGGAGGCGCGGACGATCAGCTCCGTCGGTATGACCTGCTCGACCGGCTGGTCCGAGGCGACCCCCTCGATCGCGTCGATCAGCAGCTGGACCACCGCCGTGCCGATGCGGCGCGGCTTCAGGGAGAGCGTGGTGATCGGCGGCTCCGTGCTGGCGTACACCATGGACTCGCTGCAGCACACCAGCAGCAGGTCCTCCGGTACCCGGAGCCCGTACCGCCGGGCGGCGGCGAGCAGGTCGGTGCCGTTGGGGTCGAAGAGGCCGTACACCGCGTCCGGCCGGTCCGGGCGGGCCAGCAGCCGGTCGGCCGCGACGGCGCCCGCGCAGGGGTCGTGCGCGGGGTAGGACTCGTAGACCGGGTCCTGGCCGACGTTCTCGCACCAGCGCAGGTAGGCGGTGGTGGAGAGACGGGTGTAGGTGTCCGTGCTGGTGCCGGTGAGGAGTCCGATGCGGCGCGCGCCGGCCGCGGCCAGGTGGTCGAGGATGCCCAGCACCGCGGCCTCGTGGTCGTTGTCCACCCAGGCGGTCACCGGGAGGGTGCCGTCCGGGCGGCCGTCGGAGACCACCGGTAAACCCTGCCGGGCCAGTTCGGCGACCACCGGGTCGTGGTCCGACGGGTCGACGACCACCGTGCCGTCCAGGGCCACGTTGGACCAGACGTCGTGCCGTGAGGTCGCCGGCAGGATCACCAGGGCGTAGCCGCGGTCCAGTGCCGCCGAGGAGGCCGCCCGGGCCATCTCGGCGAAGTAGGCGAACTCGGTGAAGGTGAAAGGTTCATCCCCGTACGTGGTCACCGTCAGGCCGATGAGGCCGGACTTGCCGGTACGGAGGGTCCGGGCCGCGGCCGAGGGGCGGTAACCGAGACGGTCGGCCACCTCACGGACATGGCGTCGCGTGGCATCGGGCAGTCGGCCCTTGCCGTTGAGGGCGTCGGAGACGGTCGTGATGGACACTCCGGCCGCGGCGGCCACGTCCCGGATGCCCGCTCGGCCCGGGCGACCGCCCCGCCGGGTGATCTCCGCCCGGTTCACCTGGTGCTTCCCTGCTGCTGTCATGGCGAGCCGATAGTAGGGCGCGGAGAGGGGGGTGGCCGGAGGCTTCCCGACCGTTGACAGACACGTTTCTCCATGGTCATGTGACAGCTGAGCCTTGGAAAGTAAGGGCATCGGAACCATCTCTCGTGACAGCGCATGTGGTGATGTGTGCGTGTCGAGTGCATGGAAACGGCTCCGGAACGGGTGCAACTCACCTTCACGGGTGATGCGCGCCACGGCGCGGGCCACCGGCGCGCGTGATGTCGCGGCTCGCGCCCCTTACCGTCCGCGGGGTGGCTCGGGCCGGGCGGCGGGCCTGGGCCGGGCCGGTTCCGCGACCGCGCGGGGCTCTTAGGCTGATAGCCATCGGTGCCGTCGGCGCGTGTGCCGCCGGCCGTCATGAGGAGGACTTCGGTGAGCGAGACGATCCCCACACTGCGCGCCGCGCTGGAGGCCGTGCCCTCCTACAAGCCCGGCCGCCCGGCCTCGGGGTCCGGCCCGGTCGCCTACAAGCTGTCCTCCAACGAGAACCCGTACCCGCCGCTGCCGGGCGTGATGGAGAGCGTGGTGGCCGCGGCCGCGTCCTTCAACCGCTACCCGGACATGGCCTGCACCGGTCTGACCGAGGAGCTGGCGGAGCGCTTCGGGGTGCCGGCCTCGCACGTGGCCACCGGCACCGGTTCGGTGGGGGTCGCCCAGCAGCTCCTGCAGTCCACCAGCGGCCCCGGCGACGAGGTGATCTACGCCTGGCGCTCCTTCGAGGCCTACCCGATCATCACCCGCATCAGCGGCGCCACGCCCGTGCAGGTGCCGCTGACCCCGGGCGACGTCCACGACCTCGACGCGATGGCCGACGCGATCACCGACCGGACCCGGCTGATCTTCGTCTGCAACCCCAACAACCCGACCGGCACGGTGGTCCGCCGGGCCGAGCTCGAGCGCTTCCTCGACCGGGTGCCCCGTGACGTGCTGGTGGTGCTGGACGAGGCGTACCGGGAGTTCGTCCGCGACCTGGACGTGCCGGACGGCGTGGAGCTGTACCGGGACCGCCCCAACGTCTGTGTGCTGCGCACCTTCTCCAAGGCGTACGGCCTGGCCGGCCTGCGGGTCGGCTTCGCGATCGCCCACGAGCCGGTGGCGGCCGCGCTGCGCAAGACGGCCGTGCCGTTCGGCGTCAGCCAGCTGGCGCAGGACGCGGCGGTGGCCTCGCTGCGGGCGGAGGAGGAGCTGCTCGGGCGGGTCGGCAACCTGGTGGGCGAACGCGCCCGGGCGGTCGCGGCCCTGCGCGAGCAGGGGTGGACCGTGCCGGACACCGAGGCCAACTTCGTCTGGCTGCGGCTCGGCGAGCGGACCATGGACTTCGCCGCGGCCTGCGAGCAGGCGGGTGTGGTGGTCCGGCCGTTCGCCGGGGAGGGCGTGCGGGTCACCGTGGGCGAGACCGAGGCCAACGACCTGTTCCTCAAGGCCGCGGGGGAGTTCCGCCGCACCCTCTGACCTCCGACCGGGCCCTGTGCGCCCGGACCGGCACGGCCCGGTGGCCCCGATGGGCTGCCGGGCCGTCGCCATGTCCGGGTTTCGGGCGATCCGGGACCGAAAGGGGGACCCCCCTGTACGGCCGTTGGACCTACATGCTGATAATAGCTTGTGAATGTGAACGCTTTCACAAGCGCGCATGTTCATCCCCCCATGTGCGGATCTGGCGGAACAAACCTCCGCCTCGAGGCACCGCTGTGAAGGAGAACACGTGGACCTCGCCCTGGCACCCGAGACGCTCGCGCGCTGGCAGTTCGGCATCACGACCGTCTACCACTTCCTCTTCGTCCCGCTCACGATCTCGCTGGCCGCGCTCACGGCCGGTCTCCAGACGGCCTGGGTCCGCTCCGGCAAGGAGAAGTACCTCCGGGCCACCAAGTTCTGGGGCAAGCTCTTCCTGATCAACATCGCGCTGGGCGTCGTCACCGGCCTGGTGCAGGAGTTCCAGTTCGGCATGAACTGGTCCGCCTACTCCCGCTTCGTGGGGGACGTCTTCGGGGCCCCGCTGGCCTTCGAGGCGCTGATCGCCTTCTTCTTCGAGTCCACCTTCATCGGGCTGTGGATCTTCGGCTGGGACAAGCTGCCGCAGAAGATCCACCTGGCCTGCATCTGGATGGTCTCGATCGGCACGATCCTCTCGGCCTACTTCATCCTGGCGGCCAACTCCTGGATGCAGCACCCGGTCGGCTACCGGATCAACGAGGAGAAGGGCCGCGCCGAGCTCACCGACTTCTGGCTGGTGCTGACGCAGAACACCACCCTCACGCAGGTCTTCCACAGCCTGACCGCCGCCTTCCTGACCGGTGGCGCCTTCATGGTCGGCATCGCCGCCTACCACCTGGCCCGCCGCCGCCACATCGCGGAGATGCGGACCTCGCTGCGCCTGGGCCTGGTGACCGTGGCGGTGGGCGGTCTGCTGACCGCGGTCAGCGGTGACCTGCTGGGCAAGGTGATGTTCGAGCAGCAGCCGATGAAGATGGCCGCGGCCGAGGCGCTCTGGGAGGGCCAGCGCGGCGCCCCCTTCTCGCTCTTCGCCTACGGGGACGTCGACGAGGGCCACAACACCGTCGCCGTCGAGATCCCCGGCCTGCTCTCCTACCTCGCCTCCAACGACCTCGACCACTACGTGCCGGGCATCAACGACCTCAACGAGCAGATGCAGGAGACCTACGGCCCCGGCGACTACCGCCCCAACATCCCGGTGGCCTTCTGGAGCTTCCGCTGGATGATCGGGTTCGGCATGGCCTCGCTCGCCATCGGCATGCTCGGGCTCTGGCTGACCCGCAAGCGGTTCCTGCTCCCCCCGCACCTGCGGACCGGTGAGGACGAGGTGCCGAACCTGGTCCTGCTGCCGCGCGGCAAGGCCGCACTCGGACCCCGCGCGACCCGGCTCTACTGGCGGATCGCCACCTGGACCATGGCGTTCCCGCTGATCGCCAACGCCTGGGGCTGGATCTTCACCGAGATGGGCCGCCAGCCCTGGGTGGTGTTCGGGGTCTTCCAGACCCGCGACGCGGTCTCCCCCGGCGTCGGCCAGGGCGAGGTCCTCGCCTCGATGGCGCTCTTCACGGTGGTCTACGCGGCGCTCGCGGTCGTCGAGGTCAAGCTGCTCGTGAAGTACGTGAAGGCCGGACCGCCGGAGCTCACCGAGGCCGACCTCAACCCGCCCACGAAGATCGGCGGCGACCCGCGCGACGCCGACAAGCCGATGGCCTTCTCGTACTGACCGGCAGGGAGTCGCTCGCATGGAACTGCAACTGCACGACGTCTGGTTCGTCCTGATCGCCGTCCTGTGGACCGGCTACTTCTTCCTGGAGGGCTTCGATTTCGGGATAGGCGTGCTCACCCGGCTGCTGGCCCGCGACCGCACCGAGAAGCGGGTGCTGATCAACACCATCGGGCCGGTCTGGGACGGCAACGAGGTCTGGCTGGTGACTGCCGCCGGCGCCACCTTCGCCGCCTTCCCCGAGTGGTACGCCACCCTCTTCTCCGGGTTCTACCTGCCGCTGCTGGTGGTCCTGCTCTGCCTGATCCTGCGCGGTGTGGCGTTCGAGTACCGCGTGAAGCGCTCCGGCGAGCAGTGGCAGCGGAACTGGGAGGCGGCCATCTTCTGGACCTCGCTGCTGCTCGCCGTCCTCTGGGGTGTGATCTTCGGCAACATCGTGCGCGGGATGCGGATCGACCGCGACCTGGAGTACGTGGGGACCCTGGGCGACCTGCTCAACCCGTACGCCCTGCTGGGCGGTGTGGTGACGTTGGCCCTCTTCACCTTCCACGGCGCGGTGTTCGCGGCGCTGAAGACCGAGGGGGAGATCCGGTACCGGGCGCGCCGGCTGGCGGTGCGGCTCGGTGCGGTCACCGCGGTGCCGCTGACCGGCTTCCTGGTGTGGACCCTGCTCTCGCGGGGCGGCACCCCGAGCCTGGTGGCTGCGGTGGTGACGACGGCCGCGCTGGGCGGCGCGGTGCTCGCCGGGCGTGCCGGGCGGGAGGGCTGGTCGTTCGTCCTCTCCGGCCTGACCGTGGTGGCGCTGGTCGCGGTGTTCTTCCTCTCGCTGTTCCCGGCGGTCATGCCCTCGACGCTGAACGAGAGCTGGAGCCTGACGGTCACCAACGCCTCGTCCAGCCCTTACACCCTGAAGATCATGACCTGGTGCGCGCTGGCGGCCACCCCGGTGGTGCTGCTCTACCAGGCATGGACGTACTGGGTGTTCCGCAAGCGGATCGGCACGCGGCACATCGCCGTGGGCCACTGACGAACGAGGTTTCACGTGAAACCGGTGGACCCCCGGCTGGTGCGGTACGCGCGCACCACGCGTTTCTTCCTGGCCGCGGTGGTGGCCCTGGGCCTGGCCGGCGCCGGACTGCTCGTCGCCCAGGCCACGCTGATCGCCGGCGTGGTGGTCGGCGCCTTCCAGCGAGGGCTGGTGCTCGAAGAACTGGGAACTCCCCTGGTGCTGCTGGCCGTCGTCGCCTGCGGGCGGGGACTGGTCGGCTGGCTGACCGGGCTCGCGGCCCATCGGGCGAGCGCGGCGGTCAAGTCCGAGCTCCGGGGGCGGCTGCTGGCACGGACAGCCGCCCTCGGTCCCTCCTGGCTGGACGGGCAGCGCACCGGGTCGCTGGTGAACCTGGCCACCCGGGGTGTGGACGCGCTGGACGACTACTTCGCCCGGTACCTTCCCCAGCTCGGCCTCGCCGTGGTGGTTCCGGTGGTGGTGCTGGCGCGGATCGTCACCGGGGACTGGGTCTCCGCGGCGATCATCGTGGGCACGCTGCCCCTGATCCCGCTCTTCATGGCGCTGATCGGCTGGGCCACCGAGGCCCACACCCAGCGGCAGTGGCGCCTGCTGTCCCGGCTTTCCGGGCACTTCCTCGACGTCGTCGCCGGGCTGCCGACGCTGAAGGTGTTCGGGCGTGCCAAGGCGCAGGCCGAGTCGATCCGGCGGATCACCACGGAGTACCGGCGGGCCACGCTGCGCACGCTGCGGATCGCCTTCCTCTCGTCGTTCGCGCTGGAGTTGCTTTCCACGCTCTCGGTGGCGCTGGTCGCGGTGACGATCGGCATGCGGCTGGTCCACGGGGAGATGGACCTCTTCACCGGCCTGGTGGTGCTGATCCTGGCTCCGGAGGCCTATCTGCCGCTGCGGCAGGTGGGGACCCAGTACCACGCGGCGGCGGAGGGCCTGGCGGCCGCGGAGGAGGTCTTCGCGGTCCTGGAGACGCCGCTGCCGGAGGGGGGACGCCGACCGGTCCCGGCGGACGGGACGATCACCTTCGAGGACGTCGCCGTGCGGTACGGCGGCCGGACCCAGGACGCGGTCGCGGACGTCTCGTTCACGGTGGAGCCGGGCGCGGTCGTGGCGTTCACGGGGCCCAGCGGGGTGGGGAAGTCCACGCTGCTGCGGGTGCTGCTCGGACACGTCCGGCCGACGCGGGGGCGGGTCCGGGTGGGCGGCGTCGACCTCGCGGAGATCGACCCGGAGGCATGGCGGTCCCGGATCGCCTGGGTGCCGCAGCGTCCCCACCTCTTCGCGGCGAGCGTGGCGGAGAACGTCCGGCTCGCGCGGCCGGACGCCGACGAGACCGAGGTGCGGCGGGCGCTGGCGGACGCGGGAGCGCTGGAGTTCGTGGAGGCGCTGCCGGAAGGGACCGGCACGGTGCTGGGGGAGGACGGCGCCGGGTTGTCGGCCGGGCAGCGGCAACGGATCGCCCTGGCCCGCGCGTTCCTCGCCGACCGTCCGCTGGTGCTCCTCGACGAGCCCACGGCGGCGCTGGACGGGGCGACGGAGGCGGAGGTCACGGAGGCGGTGCGGCGGCTGGCGGTGGGGAGGACGGTGCTGCTGGTGGTCCACCGGCCCGCGCTGCTCTCCGTCGCGGACCGGGTGATCCGCATGCGGGGCGCGTCGGGCGGGACGGGCGCGTCGGGCGCGTCGGGCGGGACGGCGACCGGGGGCATGGCGGAGGGGGCGGCGTGGCCCGCCTCCGCGTCCGCCCTCGCCTCCGCGTCCGCCTCTGCCCTCGCCTCCGCGTCCGCCTCCGGACCGGCCGCGGGGAAGGTCCCCGGAGCGCGCCGTGCGGGTGTGCGGGCGGGTGGCGACACCGGCGGGGGCCTGGTGGAGGTGTCCGGGCCGACACGGCCCGCCGCGGGCCCGGTGAACGAGGAGGGCCCGGTGCCGGGGATCGGCCGTGGCGGCTCCCGCGACGTACTGGGCCGTGTCCGGGCGCTGTCCGGTGCGCGGGCCGGGCGGCTGGGGTTCGCCCTGGTACTGGCGACGCTCGCGCTGGGTAGCGCGGTGGGGCTGATGGCCACCTCCGGCTGGCTGATCTCGCGGGCCTCGGAGATGCCTCCGGTGATGTACCTGATGATCGCGGTGACGGCCACCCGCGCCTTCGGCATCGGCCGCGCCGTGTTCCGGTACGCCGAGCGGCTGGTCTCGCACGACGCCGTGCTGCGGATGCTGGCCGACACCCGGGTGGCCGTCTTCGCGCGGCTGGAGCGGCTGGCCCCCGCCGGGCTGCGCACCGCGCGCCGCGGTGACCTGCTGTCCCGTCTGGTCACCGACGTCGACGCGCTGCAGGACTACTGGCTGCGCTGGCTGCTGCCGGCCGGGGCGGCGCTGGCCGTCTCCGCCGGTTCCGTGGGGTTCGCCGCGTGGCTGCTTCCCGAGGCCGGGGCGGTGCTGGCCGTGGGGCTGCTGGCGGCCGGGGTCGGCGTCCCGCTGCTGACGGCGGCGGTGGGCCGGCGGGCGGAGGCACGGCTCGCTCCCGCGCGGGGCGCGCTGGCGACCCGGGTGACCGACCTGCTGACCGGAACCGCGGAGGCGGACGTGGCCGGCGCCCTGCCCGCCCGGCTCGCCGCGGCCCGCGCCGCCGACACCACGCTGACCCGGATCGCCGCCCGCACGGCGTCCGCGAGCGCCCTGGGCGACGGCCTGACGGCCCTGATCGGTGGCCTCACGGTGACCGCGACCGCGCTGGTCGCGGTACCCGCGGTGGCCGCCGGACGGCTGGACGGCATCCTCACCGCCGTGGTGGTGCTGACCCCGCTCGCCGCCTTCGAGGCGGTCCTCGGTCTGCCGCTCGCCGCGCAGTACCGGCAGCGGGTCCGGCGGGGTGCCGAGCGGGTCTTCGACGTGCTGGACGCACCGGACCCGGTGCGGGAGCCCGAGCGGCCCCGGCCGGTCCCGGCGTCGCCCTTCCCGCTCGCGGTGCGCGGCCTGTCGGCGCGTCATCCGGGCCGGTCGCGGCCCGCGTTGGACGGAGTGGACCTCACCCTGCGGCCCGGCCGCAGGGTCGCGGTGGTGGGGCCGTCCGGGGCGGGGAAGACGACCCTCGCCCAGGTGCTGCTCCGGTTCCTCGACCCGGAGGCGGGCTCCTGCACCCTCGGCGGGACGGACGTCCGCGAGCTGGACGGCGACCAGGTGCGCAGGGTGGTCGGGCTCTGCGCCCAGGACGCCCACCTCTTCGACACCAGCGTCCGGGAGAACCTGCTGATCGCCCGCAAGGAGGCCACCGACGCGGAGCTGCGGACGGTGCTGGACCGGGTGCGGCTGCTGGAGTGGGCGGACGCCCTGCCCGACGGCCTGGACACGCTGATCGGCGAGCACGGCGCGCGGCTCTCCGGCGGACAGTACCGGCGCCTGGCGCTGGCCCGGACGCTGCTCGCGGACTTCCCCGTCCTGGTGCTCGACGAGCCCACCGAGCACCTGGACCTGCCGACCGCCGACGCCCTCACCGCCGACCTGCTGGCGGCCACCGAGGGGCGCACCACCCTGCTGATCACCCACCGCACCGCGGGGCTGGAGGCGGTGGACGAGGTGCTGGTGCTGGACGGCGGACGGGTGGTGCAACGCGGGACGTACGCGGACCTCGCCGTGGCGGACGGCCCGTTCCGCGCCATGGTGGAGCGCGAGGAGGCGGGGGCGCTGCTCACCACCTAGACGGACCTGTCCACGGCCGGGCACCGGGCCGCTCCCCCGCCGCCGCGTTGCTCCTGGGCGCGGTGCGCCGGGGCCGGCGGTGCGCCGGGGCCGGCGGTGCGCCGGGGCCGGCGGGTGCCCCGGCCGGTCCGCGGGCGCGGGATCCCTCGCGCGGCGGTGCGCCTCACCCGGCTGCCGCAGGGGTTCCCCCGGCCGTACGTCCTCGACGGGCCGAGCGGCGACCGCGGAACGACGATCGCTGACATGCCCTCACCGCGTCGTTCGCGCCCGCTCGTTCCGGTCCTGCTGTGCCTCCTGGCCGCGTTCACCGTCCGTCCTGCGGCGGCCGAGGGGGAACAGGCGCTCTCCGGCCCGCCGGACGACGGCGGCCTCAGTACCCGGGTGGCGCGTCTCCATCAGGAGGCGGAACGGGCCACCCGACGGTACGAGGCGGGCGCGCGGCGACTGGAGGCGGAGCGGGTCCGGGCCGGGGAGCTGAACCGGATGCTGGCCGAGAAGCGGCAGGAGGCGAAGGCGCTCCGGGAGGACCTGGGCCGCTACGCCAGGGCGCAGTACCGGGCGGGCGGCGGGCTGCCGGTCACCGCCCAACTGCTCCTGGCCGACGACCCGGAGGCGCTGATGACCAGTCACCGCGCTGTCTGGCGGGCGGACCTCGCCGTGCACAACGTGATCGAGAAGAGCCGCCGGGCCGAGCGGCGGCTCACCGAGGAACGGCGGAAGGCCGAGCAGCGCAGCCGGCAGCTGGAGCAGCGGTCCACGGAGCTGGCCGGGATCCGCCAGGAGATCCAGACGACGCTGGAGGAGGCGCAGGGGCTGCTGCAGGGCCGGGCGGACGCCTCGGTCGCCGCGGGCTCCTGCCGCGGGGCGGTACGGCTGGAGGAGCCGGAGCAAGCGGCGGTTGGGCCGTGGGTGGCGCCGGTGGACGGGTACACGCTGTCGGCCGGGTTCGGGCAGGGCGGCGCGCGCTGGGCGAGCCGGCACACCGGACAGGACTTCGCGGTGCCGATCGGCACCCCGGTGCGGGCGGTGGGCGAGGGGCGGGTGACCCGGGTGGCCTGTGGCGGCCCGTTCGGCATCGAGGTGGTGATCGAGCACCCGGGGGGCCACTACACCCAGTACGCCCACCTGGCCGCGGTCACCGTCGACCAGGGACAGCAGGTGGGTGCGGGGCAGGTGATCGCGCAGTCGGGGACCAGCGGGAACTCCACCGGCCCTCACCTGCACTTCGAGGTGCGGGTCACTCCCGCCTCCGGTTCCGCGCTGGACCCCGTGCCGTGGCTGTCCGCCCGAGGAGTGCCGCTGGGCTGAGCCGTCGCCGGGCGGGCGCGGTCGAGGCGGGCCCGGAGCCGGGGGCCGGCCGTCGGGTGGCCCCGTGCCCCCGGGGGCCGGCGGGCCCGGTCGACGTGCGACCCCGGAGGCGGGGTCCGGCCGTCGCGTGGTTGAGAGTCCCGGTCGAGGCGTGGCCGAGAGGCCCGGTCGGGGTGTCGCCGGAGAGGCCCGGTCGGGGTGTCGTCGCGCGGGCTCGGCCGGTCTCGCCTACGGCAGCCCGGCCAGGATCTTCTCGATGACGATCGCCACGCCGTCCTCGTTGTTGCCCGCGGTCTGCCGGCCGGCGGCGCGCAGGGCGTCGGGGTGGGCGTTGCCCATGGCGTAGGCCTGGCCGGACCAGGTCAGCATCTCCACGTCGTTGGGCATGTCGCCGAAGGCGACCACCTCCGCGGGGGAGATGCCCCGTTCCTCGCAGCACAGGGCGAGGGTGCTGGCCTTGGAGACGCCGGGCCCGCTGATCTCCAGCAGGGCACTGGGGCTGGAGCGGGTGACGGCGACCCGGTCGCCGACCGCGGCGCGGGCCAGGGCCAGGAAGGCGTCGGGGGCCAGCTCGGGGTGGAAGGCGAGCAGCTTCAGCACCGGCAGGGAGGCCGTGATGCCCCCCGGGGCCAGCAGCTCGTCGGCGTCCCCGTAGGAGTCGGGCGTCTCCACGAAGAGCTTCGGGTAGGCGTGCTCCTGGTGGAAGGCATAGGTCTGCTCGACGGCGAAGAGGGTGCCGGGGGCGGCCTCCCGCAGCAACCGGACGGTCTCCCGGGCGTTGGCGTGGCCCACCTCGCGGACGGTGGCGAAGCGGTGGCGCCCCGGTCCCTCGCGGAGGTCGACCACGGCGGCGCCGTTGCCGCAGATGGCCAGCCCGTGGCCGTGCAGGTGGTCGCTGACGACCTCCATCCAGCGGGCCGGACGGCCGGTGACGAAGAAGACCTCGATCCCGGCCTTCTCGGCCGCGGCCAGCGCGGCGACGGTCCGCGGCGAGACCGACTTGTCGTCCCGCAGCAGCGTGCCGTCGAGATCGGTGGCGATCAGCCGGGGCGGAACTGCAGCGTGGGCCCGGATCGCGGGCGCTTCGAGAGCTGAGGTCACCCGCCCATTCTCCCGCATATGCCAGCACGTGCGTGCGGGTGCCCGCACATCTGAGTGAGAATCGATCCTTGAATCGCGGGTTCCGCCCGGTATGCCGGTTTGAAGGGGGAGCCGTGGCGCCCCCTCGCGGCAGGCGTCAGCTCAATTGCGCCGGTGCTTCGGTGGCGATGCGCTCGAAGACCCGCTCGTCGACGTCGAAGTCCGAGTCCGGGATCGGCGTGTGGACGACCAGCTCGGTGAAGCCGAGCTCGGCGTGCCGGCCGGCGAAGTCGACGAAGGCGTCGACGGAGGTGAGCGGGGTGTTGCGGTCCGGGGTGAAGCCGGTGAGCAGGATCTTGTCGAGCTCCTTCACGTCCCGGCCGATCCCGGTGCAGGCGTCCGTCAGCCGCTCGATCTGGCGGCGGATGGCCGCCACGGACTCCTCAGGAGTGCCGGTCTCGAAGATCGTCGGGTCGCCCGTGGTGACCCAGGCCTGGCCGTGGCGGGCGACCAGCTTCATGCCGCGCGGGCCGGTGGCGGCCACGGCGAAGGGCAGCCGGGGTCGCTGTACGCAGCCGGGGATGGTGCGCGCCTCGTGGGCGGCGTAGTGGTCACCGGTGAAGGAGACCGTGTCCTGGGTGAGGAGGCGGTCCAGCAGCAGCACGAACTCGGCGAAGTGGTCGGCCCGCTCGCGCGGCGTCCACGGCTCCTGGCCCAGCGCGGTGGCGTCGAAGCCGGTGCCTCCCGCGCCGACGCCCAGGGTGATGCGGCCGCCGGAGATGTCGTCCAGGGAGATGAGCTCCTTGGCGAAGGGCACCGGGTGGCGGAAGTTGGGTGAGGTGACCAGGGTGCCCAGGCGCATCCGGGAGGTGACCGAGGCCGCGGCGGTCAGGGTGGGCACCGCACCGAACCACGGGCCGTCGCGGAAGGAGCGCCAGGACAGGTGGTCGTAGGTGTACGCCGTGTGGAAGCCGAGTTCCTCGGCCCGTTC
Organism: Streptomyces sp. NPDC047130; assembly: GCF_040643475.1. Classification (NCBI taxonomy): domain Bacteria; kingdom Bacillati; phylum Actinomycetota; class Actinomycetes; order Kitasatosporales; family Streptomycetaceae; genus Streptomyces; species Streptomyces sp. NPDC047130. The sequence continues at coordinate 69,293 of NZ_JBEYUK010000019.1, forward strand.
CCAGGCGGCTCGCCCACCCTCGTGCCAGCGGCGGTACGGCAGGATCACGGTGCTCAGACGCAAGCTCATGGGGCGAGCCTACGGCCGGGACGTTTCACGTGAAACATCCCACCTCCCCCTCAGCCCTGCCGGAACCGCAGGTACCCGGGCGGCACCGAGCGGGTCAGCCAGACCCCGTTGGCACTGAGGTGGAAGACATGGCCGTCCCGGTGCATCGCCCCCGCGTCGACCGTCAGGACCAGCGGTCGTCCCCGTCGCGCTCCGACCCGGGTGGCCGTTTCGCGGTCCGCCGAGAGGTGTACATCGTGGCGGGCCATGGGGCGCAGTCCCTCCGTCCGGATCGCGTCCAGACGGGCAGCCACCGTCCCGTGGTAGAGGAACGGCGGGGGCACGGCCGGCTCCAGGCCGAGGTCCACCTCGACGGTGTGGCCCTGGCTGGCGCGGATCCGGTCGCCCTCCACGGCGAACCGGCGCTTGTCGTTGCAGGCCACCGCATGGTCGAGTTCCGCCCGGCTGATCGGGAAGCCGTGGGTCGCGGCGGCGGAGAGCAAGGTGTCGATCTCCACCCAGCCGGCGGGGTCGAGGGTGATGCCGATCCGGTCCGGCTGGTGGCGCAGGTGCCGGGACAGGTACTTGGACACCGTGACCATGCGTCGGTCGTCGGTGCCGGCGCCGTTCTGTTGAGCCTTCATGTGGCCCAAGTCTCAGGTATCGAAGGTTTGATCCACAGCGAATTACGGTTCTCCACAGATTTCGCGACCATCCTGTGGACAACTGCGCCGCGATGCGGACATGCCTGAGCGACATCCGGACGCCACGGCCGTCGAGGTCTTAGACGCCGCTCCCCTTCCGGGCTGACCCTTACCCGTCCCCTACATCTGCAGGCTGACCGGGGAAGGCCCCACGGGAGGACGACCACGCGCCGGGCCCGCCCCTACGGTCATGAACGTGACAGTGATCCTGACCGAAAGCCTGAGCAAGCGGTTCCCGCGGGTGACCGCCCTCGACCGGCTCACCCTGGACATCGGGTCCGGCGTGACCGGCCTGGTCGGTGCGAACGGCGCCGGCAAATCGACGTTGATCAAGATTCTGCTGGGGCTGGCTCCGGCCTCCGAGGGTCGCGCCGCGGTGCTCGGCCTGGACGTGGCGACCGAGGGGCCCGCCATCCGGGCCCGGGTCGGCTACATGCCCGAGCACGACTGCCTGCCGCCGGACGTCTCGGCCACCGAGTTCGTCGTCCACATGGCGCGGATGTCCGGCCTGCCGCCGGCCGCGGCGCGTGAGCGCACCGCCGACACCCTGCGCCACGTCGGCCTGTACGAGGAGCGCTACCGCCCCATCGGCGGCTACTCCACCGGCATGAAGCAGCGGGTGAAGCTGGCCCAGGCGCTGGTGCACGACCCGGACCTGGTCCTGCTGGACGAGCCCACCAACGGACTGGACCCGGCCGGCCGGGACGACATGCTGGGCCTGATCCGCCGCATCCACACGGACTTCGGCATCTCGGTGCTGGTCACCTCCCACCTCCTGGGCGAGCTGGAGCGCACCTGCGACCACGTGGTCGTCATCGACGGCGGCGCCCTGCTGCGCGCCAGTTCCACCACCGACTTCACCCGCTCCACCGCCACCCTGGCCGTGGAGGTCACCGACTCCGACGAGCACCCGAACGGCATCGAGGCGCTCCGCAAGGCCCTCGAGACGCACGGCGTGCGCACCGAGGACGGCGGCGCCGGACTCCCCGGAGCGGGCCGCATCCTGCTGCTCACCGCCGACGGCGACGACACGTACGACCTGATCCGCGACACCGTCGCCGGCCTCGGCCTCGGCCTGGTGCGCATGGAACAGCGCCGGCACCACATCTCGGAGGTCTTCCGCCATGACGACCGATAGCCTCTCGCCCGCCGGAGGGCCCGGCGGGCCCGGTGGGCCCGCGCGGTCCGGGAACGGCGCCGCCCCCGAGAGCCGGATCCACGACATCGGCTACCGCGGCTACGACGGCCCCCGCCTGGGCCGCGCCTACGCCCGCCGCTCGCTCTTCGTGCAGTCGTTGCGCGGCGCCTTCGGCCTCGGCCGGTCCGCCCGCTCCAAGGCCATGCCGGTGCTCATCGCCACGGTGATGGCCCTGCCCGCGCTGATCATGGTGGCGGTCACCATGATCAGCGGGGCCGAGGAACTACCCGTCGCCTACGTCGAGTACGGCGCGACCCTCGACATGGTGATCGCCCTGTTCCTGGCCTCCCAGGCGCCGCAGGCGGTCTCCCTGGACCTGCGCTTCCGGACCATGCCGCTGTACTTCTCCCGTCCGATCGAGACCGGCGACTACGTCCGCGCCAAGTACACGGCGATGGCCGTGGCGGTCTTCTCGCTCACCGCCCTGCCCCTGGTGATCCTCTACATCGGCGCGCTCCTGGCCAAGCTGGACTTCGTCGACCAGACCACCGCCTTCGCCCAGGGCCTGGCCGGCGTGGCCGTGCTCGCTGTGCTCTACGCGGGCATCGGCCTGGTGGTCGCCGCCCTCACCCCGCGCCGCGGCTTCGGCGTCGCCGCGGTGATCGCCGTGCTGATGCTGTCCTACGCGGCGGTGTCCACGCTCCAGCTGGTCGCCACGGAGAACGGCGCGCGGGACGCGGTGCCGTGGCTCGGCCTGCTCTCCCCGAGCAGCCTGATCTACGGGCTCCAGGACGCCTTCCTCGGCGCCGACAGCTTCTTCCCGGACGGCATCACCACGTCCACCGCCCAGGGCGCCGTCTACCTGCTGGTCGTCGCCGCGCTCGTGGCCGGCTGCTACGGCCTCCTGATCCGCCGCTACCGAAAGGCCGGGCTGTGACCACCCTCAAGCTCGACCACGTCTCCCGCTGGTTCGGCAACGTGGTCGCCGTCAACGACATCACCATGGACGTCGGCCCCGGCGTCACCGGCCTGCTCGGCCCCAACGGGGCCGGCAAGTCGACCCTGATCAACATGATGGCGGGCTTCCTCCCGCCGTCCGCCGGGACCGTCACCCTCGACGGGAAGACGGTCTGGCGCAACGAGGAGATCTACCGGGAGATCGGCATCGTCCCCGAACGCGAGGCGATGTACGACTTCCTGACCGGCCGTGAGTTCGTCCTCGCCAACGCCGAGCTGCACGGCCTGGGAGCCGCCGAGGCCCAGCGCGCCCTGGCCGTCGTGGAGATGGAGTACGCGCAGGACCGCAGGATCGGCACCTACTCCAAGGGCATGCGGCAGCGCGTGAAGATGGCCTCCGCCCTGGTCCACGGACCCTCCGTGCTGCTGCTGGACGAGCCCTTCAACGGCATGGACCCGCGCCAGCGGATGCAGCTCATGGAGCTGCTGCGCCGGATGGGCGAGGAGGGCCGCACCGTCCTGTTCTCCTCCCACATCCTGGAGGAGGTCGAGCAGGTGGCCTCGCACATCGAGGTGGTGGTCGCCGGACGCCACGCGGCCAGCGGCGACTTCCGTTCCATCCGCCGGCTGATGACCGACCGCCCCCACCGCTACCTGGTGCGCTCCAGCGACGACCGGGCGCTGGCGGCGGCCCTGATCGGCGATCCGTCGACCTCGGGCATCGAGGTGGACGCCGCCGAGGACGCGCTGCTGATCCAGGCCGCCGACTTCGGCCGCTTCACCGAGCTGCTGCCCAGGGTGGCCCGCGAGCACGGCATCCGGCTGTACACGGTCTCGCCGTCGGACGAGTCGCTCGAGTCCGTCTTCTCGTACCTTGTCGCGGCGTAGCGGCGTAGGAGGCCTCACGATGTCCACAACGTTCCATCCCACGGTGGCCCGCCTCACCTACCGGGCCCTGCTCGGGCGGCGCCGCGCTCTCGTCCTGGGCATCCTGCCGCTGCTGCTGGTGGTGATCTCGGTCGTGGTGCGGCTGCTGGCCGGCTCCGGCCCGGACACCGCCGTCGACGTGCTCGGCGGGTTCGCGCTGGCGGCGATGGTGCCGATCATCGGCGTCATCGCCGGCACCGGGGCCATCGGCCCGGAGATCGACGACGGCTCCGTCATGTACCTGCTGGCCAAGCCGGTGAAGCGGCGGACCGTCCTGGTCACCAAGCTGGTGGTCGCGATCGCCGTGACGATGGTCTTCTCGGCGGTCCCGACCCTGGTCGCGGCCCTGGTCCTCACCGGCACCGAGGACGGCATCGCCCTCGCCTACACCGTCGCGGCGCTCGTCGCCTCGGTCGCCTACGCCTCCTTCTTCCTGATGCTGGGGACCATCACCCGGCACGCGGTGGTCGTCGGCCTGGTGTACGCGCTGGTCTGGGAGGCGCTGCTCGGCTCCTACGTGCCGGGTGCGCGGTCGCTCAGCGTCCAGCAGTGGGCGCTGGCGGTCGGCGGCGACCTCGCCGAGGGCAAGCTCATCACCGCGGAGGTCGGCACGGCCACCGGGGCGGTGCTGCTCGTCGCGGTCACGGTGCTGGCCGCCTGGTACGGGGCTCGCCGTCTGCGGACCCTGACGCCTGCCACGGAGGAGTGACGGGGGCCGCCCGCCCGGTGACGGGGCCGCCCGCCCCGTCGCCCGGTGACGGGGCCGACCGCCCCGGATCCGTGTGCTCCGGCCCTCGAATCCGCTGCCGATCCTTCGAACTCGATTCCGGTATCCCCTCCGCCCCGGCACACTGGGGCGTGAGGGGACACCGGGAGGTACGGGGAGATGGCGACGGAGCCGGAAGGGACGGCCGGGCATGAGGACTGGGACGAGCTCGTCCTCGACGAGGACTTCGTCCGCGGGGCCTCGGTCCAGGAGCCGTCCGGGCGGGCCAGGATGCTGGCGGCGCGGTGGCGGCGGGAGCCGCCGGAGCCGGAGCCGTGGCGGTCGGACCGGCCGCCGGCCGGGTGGTTCTTCAGCAAGGCGCGCCGCCGCAAGTGGCGGCGCAAGTAGGGGTGCGAGGAGCGGGGGAAGTGCGAGGCGTCCGTCCCGTCCGCCCCGTCCGTCGCAGCGGCACCTCCACCCCCTAATTCGGTGGCGGTGCCGCTGCCTGTGCGGGCACAGTGAGCGATGGCACGCCGGACATGTCCGGCGTGACGTGGTCCGGGAGCGGGGACGGGGAGGAAAGGCCCCGGCCCCCGACGGGGCAGGCCCGCGCCGGCGCCGGTGGGATTCGTTACCCCACCGCGCACGTGTTGCCGGGAGCCGCCCGGGGGCGGCCGCTTCGAGCGCGCGGGTTGCACAGCCCCGCGCGGGCCGCCCCACCCGGGACCACCCCTCCGCCGCCGGGACCACCCCCCGCCTCCGGGGACTCCTCGACCGCACGGATCGACGGCCCCGCCATGGACGCCCTGCCGCCCTCCCGGAGACGCCGCCTGCGCCATCGGCACGGCGGTACCCGGCCGGCGCCCGACCCGTCCCGTCCCGGTGGCTGTCCCCGGGGGGCGCGGCCTTCGCCGCCGGAGCACCGGTACTCCGCCGGGCGCCGCTCTCCGAACGGGTCGTCCACCACCGGGAGAAACCGGCAGACCGGACCGCTCCGGAACACCGGGCGCCGTCGTGAAACCGGGCGCCGTCGTGAAGCTGAGCCCCGCCGCGAAGCTGAGCCCGCCGTGAAGCCGGGCGCGCCGGAAACGGCCGGGCGCCGCCGGAAACGGCCGGGCCCCGCCGGAGAGGGCAGGGCCCGCCGGGAAAACGCCGGCCCCCGCCGGGACGGTCGGTCTCCGCGGGGGTGTCGGGTCGGCCGGAGGGCCGGGCGGTGTCAGCCGAGGAGGCGTTCGAGGACGAGGGCGATGCCGTCCGCGTCGTTGGACGTGGTCACCTCGTCCGCGATCGCCTTCACCTCGTCGTGGGCGTCGGCCATCGCCACGCCCCAGGACGCCCACCGGAACATCGGTATGTCGTTCGGCATGTCCCCGAACGCGATGGTCTCGTCGGCCTTCACCCCCAGCCGCCGGGCGGCCAGCGAGAGGCCGGTGGCCTTGCTCAGGCCCAGCGGGAGGAGCTCGACGATGCCCGCGCCGGCCATCACCACCGTGACGAAGCCGCCGGCGATCCGCGCGGCCGCCTCGGTGAGCTCGTCGTCGGTCATGGTCGGGTGCTGGATGTAGAGCTTGCTCAGCGGCGCCGCCCACAGGTCGGCCGGGTCGTGGAGCGGCTCGGCCGGCAGGTGCCCCACCGACCGGTAGCCGGGGGAGACCAGGACGTCGCCGTCGAGGCCGTCCCGGGCGGCGGCGACGAACAGCGGCCCGGTCTCCGCCTCGATCTTGGCCAACGCCAGCTCGGCGATCCGCCGGTCGAGGGTCACCGAGGTGAGCAGCCGGTGCTCCTTGGCGTCGTAGACCTGCCCGCCCTGGCTGCACACGGCTATGCCCTGGTACCCCAGGTCGTCCAGCACGTCACGCGTCCACGGCACCCCGCGTCCGGTCACCACGATGTGGGCCGCGCCCGCCGCGGTGGCCGCGGCGAGCGCGTCACGGGTGCGCGCGGAGATGGTGTCGTCGGAGCGCAGCAGCGTCCCGTCGAGGTCGGTGGCGACCAGGCGGTACGGGAACGACCCCGTCACTTGGCCACCGGCTCGAGGACCTCGCGGCCGCCGAGGTAGGGGCGCAGGACCTCCGGCACCCGCACCGACCCGTCCGCCTGCTGGTGGTTCTCCAGGATGGCGACGATGGTGCGCGGCACCGCGCAGAGCGTGCCGTTCAGCGTGGCGAGCGGGCGGGTGCCCTTCTCGTCACGCATGCGGATCTGCAGGCGGCGGGACTGGAACTCGGTGCAGTCCGAGGTCGAGGTCAGCTCGCGGTACTTGCCCTGGGTCGGGATCCACGCCTCGCAGTCGTACTTGCGGGCCGCGGAGGAGCCGAGGTCGCCGGTGGCCACGTCGATCACCCGGAACGGCAGCTCGAGCGAGGTCAGCCACTGCCGCTCCCACTCGAGGAGCCGCTGGTGCTCGGCCTGGGAGTCCTCCGGCGCGACGTACGAGAACATCTCCACCTTGTCGAACTGGTGGACCCGGAAGATGCCGCGGGTGTCCTTGCCGTGCGAGCCGGCCTCGCGGCGGAAGCAGGGGGAGAAGCCGGCGTAGCGCAGCGGCAGCCGGTCGGCGTCCAGGATCTCGTCCATGTGGTACGCGGCGAGCGCCACCTCGGAGGTGCCGACCAGGTACAGGTCGTCGTCCTGGAGGTGGTAGACGTCCTGGGCGGCCTGTCCGAGGAAGCCCGTGCCCGCCATCGACTGCGGACGCACCAGCGCCGGGGTCAGCATCGGCGTGAAGCCGGCCGCGGTGGCCTGGGCCATCGCCGCGTTGACCAGGGCCAGCTCCAGCAGGGCGCCGACGCCGGTCAGGAAGTAGAAGCGCGAGCCGGAGACCTTGGCGCCGCGCTCGACGTCGATGGCGCCGAGGAGCTGGCCGAGCTCCAGGTGGTCGCGGGGCTCGAAGCCCTCGGCGGCGAAGTCGCGGATGGTGCCGTGGGTCTCGCGGGTGACGAAGTCCTCCTCGCCGCCGACCGGGACCTCGGGGTGCACCAGGTTGCCGAGCCGGAGCAGCAGGCGCTGCGTCTCGGCGGCGGCCTCGTCGCGCTCGGCGTCGGCGGCCTTCACCTCGGCGGCGAGCGTGCCGGCCTTCTTCAGCAGTTCGGCCTTCTCCTCGCCGGAGGCCTTGCCGATCAGCTTGCCGAGCGACTTCTGCTCGTTGCGCAGTTCGTCGTAGCGGACGCCGGACGACCTGCGCCGCTCGTCGGCGGAGAGGAGGGAGTCGACGAGGGCGACATCCTCTCCACGGGCGCGCTGGGAGGCGCGCACTCGGTCAGGGTCCTCACGGAGCAGGCGAAGGTCAATCACGGAACCAGGCTACCGGTGTGCGCCAAGCGGTCACGACCCAGTATTCGACGGCCCGCGAGTGGAGCCGGAACGTCGGGTTGTCCACAGAAACGCACAGCATTGGTCATCGGTTATCCACAGGCGTGGCGGCAGATCTGTGGACAAGGGAGCCGATCCCTTCGAATGGGCGCTCCGAGGGGCTGGGGGGCTGGTGAAAAGGTGGGTCGGCGCAGTAATGCATCCACTTTCGAGTGAAAAGAGGACACGTCAATGAGAGTTTCCAGGGAAAAGAGTGAATGAGGGAGGGTTGCCCGTAACTCCGGAGGAAGATCCGGGAAGGGCGATTTGTCGACGGCAACCCGCATTGACGATGGCTTGTCCCCAGTGCGGGCCGTCCGAGGGCGACCCGCCTGTGGACAAGGGCTGTGGATAACTCTCGCTAGTCGGGGAAACGGCCGTCCTGACAGCGGGCCACCCACTCCGCCGCCCTGACGAACTCCGCGTCCGAGGTGCCGGGCAGCGGCTGCCGCTGCGCGCCGAGGGCGATGTCCGCCCGCGGATAGGAGCCCAGATAGCGCACCTTCAGGCAGGACCGCTTGAGCCCCATCAGCGTTTCCGCCACACGGCGGTCGGAAATATGACCCTCCGCGTCGATGGCGAAGCAGTAGTTGCCGATTCCCTCACCGGTGGGTCGGGACTGGAGCAGCATGAGGTTGACGCCGCGGACCGCGAACTCCCCCAGCAGGTCCCGCAGACCGCCCGGGTGGTCGTCACGCTGCCAGATGACCACGGATGTCTTGTCCGCCCCGGTGGGCGCGGCGGGCCTGGCGGGGCGGCCGACCAGCACGAAGCGGGTCTGCGCGTTCTCCGCGTCGTGGATGCCCGTCACCAGCGGCACCAGGCCGTACCGGGCGGCGGCGAACTCCCCGGCGAAGGCCGCGTCGTACCGCCCCTCCTGCACCAGCCGCGCGCCGTCGGCGTTGGAGGCGGCGGACTCCCAGAGGGCGTCCGGGAGGTGCGCCTTCATCCAGTTCCTGACCTGCGGCTGCGCCACCGGATGGGCGGTCACCGTCTTGACGTCCTCCAGCCGGGTGCCCGGCCTGACCAGGAGCGCGAAGGTGATGGAGAGCAGCACCTCGCGGTAGATCATCAGGGGCTCGCCCGCGACCAGCTCGTCCAGGGTGGTGGTGACCCCGCCCTCGACGGAGTTCTCGATCGGGACGAACGCCGCCTCCACCTCCCCGGCGCGTACGGCGTCCAGCGCCGCCGGCACGGAGACCATCGGGAGGAGCTCCCGGGTGGCCGTCTCGGGCAGGGTGCGCAGGGCGACTTCGGTGAACGTGCCTTCGGGGCCGAGGTAGGCGTAACTCGCTGGCATGCCGCCCACAGTAGTCCCCGCGCGGCCTCCGCCCGGCCGGGTCCGGATCGCGGACCGCCACCGGCCGCCAGCCACGGGGCCACCGTCCGCTGGCCACCGGGCCACCGGGCCACCGGGCCACGGGGCTACCGGGTCACGGGGTCATCGGGCCACCGGTCACCGGCCGCGGGGTCACCGGGCCACCGGTCACCGACCACGCGGCCACCGGCCCACCGGCGTGGGGCACGAGGACCGGGACCCGTGCGGTCCGGCCGCGCCCCGCGCCGTCGACCGCGCCGTCACCCCTCCAGGAGGGCCTGGCCCACGTACTCGCCCCGTGCCGCGCCGCCCGGCACGGCGAACAGGCCGCTCGCCTCGTGACGGATGAACGCCGACAGGGCGTCCCCGCGGTCCAGCTTCCGCTGCACCGGAACGAAGCCGCGCAGCGGATCGGCCTGCCAGCTCACGAAGAGCAGCCCGGCGTCCGGAGCGCCGTCGTCGGTGAACCCGTCGTGGTACGAGAACGAGCGGCGCAGCATGGCGGCGCCGCCGTTCTGGTCGGGGCGGGTGATCCGGGCGTGGGCGTTCATCGGCACCACCGGCTTCCCCGAGGCGTTCAGCTTCTCCAGGTCCATCTCGGTGGTCTCGGAGCCGCCGCTGAGCGGGGCCCCGTCGGACTTCCGGCGGCCGATCACCGCCTCCTGGTCGCCGAGCGTCAGGCCCTCCCAGTCGTCCAGCAGCATGCGGATGCGCCGCACCACGGCGTAGGAGCCGTGGGCCATCCACGCGGGTTCGCCGTCGGCGGGAACGAAGACCCGCTGGTCGAAGTCGGGGTCGGAGGGCTTCGGGTTGTTGGTGCCGTCCACCTGTCCCATCAGGTTGCGGGCGGTCACGGGGCGGGCGGCGGCGCCCGGTGAACGGTTGAAGCCGCTCATGTGCCAGCGCAGGCGGGCCGCCGCACCGGCCTCCTTCTGCAGGGCGCGCAGGGCGTGGAACGCCACCGGGCCGTCGTCGGCGCCGATCTGCACCCAGAGATCGCCGTCGCTGCGGTCCTTCTCCAGCCGGTCGGAGGAGAACTCGGGCAGCGGGTCCAGCGCGATCGGGCGCTGCTTCTCCAGGCCCGTCCGGGAGAAGAATCCGTGACCGAAGCCGAAGGTGACGGTCAGGCCGGAGGGGCCCGCGTCACGGGACACCGCGGTGTCCTCGTGCGGGGCGGGCTCCCCGGCCATCAGCCGCTCGGCCGCCGTCGACCAGCGGCGCAGCAGGGCCACGGCTTCCCGGCGTCCTGCGCCCGGCGCGAGGTCGAAGGCGGCCAGATGGCCGTGCGCCTGGGCGGGCTGGAGGATTCCCGGCTGATGTTTCACGTGAAACTTCGCCCGGTTCGTCCCCAGGGCGGTCAGCGGGGTGACGGGGGTGCTCTCCGGCGCCGTCGCGCGGCCGGCGGTGTAGCCGGCCGCCACGCCGCCGGCGCCCAGCACCAGGCCGGTGGCTCCGGCGGTGCCGAGCAGGCGGCGGCGCGAGACGGTCCCCGAGGGCGTCGCGGCGGCATCGGCTTCGGGGCCGGTGTCGCCGGGACGGACCCGCTGACCGGGCAGGAGGTCGGGAGTGCGGTCGTGCATCTGAACGTCAGCCGATCTTCACGTTCTTGTGGACGGTCACCTGGTCGATGTCCGAGGTCCGTACGGTGACGGAGACCTTCCAGTCGCCGGCCATCGGGATCTGGACACCGGTGGTGGACCAGTGCCCCTCGGACAGGTGCTTGGGGGTCACCGGCAGGGGGCCGATGTCCTTGGCCTCCAGGGTGAGCGCCACCTTGAGCTCGGGGAGGTCGTACGGGGCGCCGTAGGAGTGCTCGGCGTAGACGTGGAGGGTGTTCTCGCCGACCCGGCCGGGGACGAACTCCAGGCGCACCACGCCCTTGCCGTCCTCGCCGCCGGTGTCGAAGGGGAGCTTCACGTTGACCGGCATGCCGACGGGCGCGGGCACTGCGGCGGACGCCGCCTTGGCCTGCTGCTCGGTGCGGGCGGGCTCGGTGCCGGTCAGTGCGGTGGTGACGGCCAGGACCAGGACGGCGACGGCGGCCTCGGTGAGCACGGAGCGGCGCAGTCCGGAGCGCGGGGCGTCGGCGTCGCGTTCCTTGCGGCGACGGGCGGCCTCCACCGCGGCCCGCTGCCGTGCCAGCTGGGCCGCGCGGCGGGGGTCGCCGGCATCGGCGGAGGTGTCGGCGTCGCCGGTCTTCTGGGCGGGGACCTCGCCGGACAGGTGGGCCACCGCGGCGGCCGCACCGGCGGACCCCACGGCGGCGCCCGCACCGGCGGCGCCGACGGAGCCCATGGTGCTCGCCGCCCCCAGTTCGGCGGCGGTCTCCACGGAGGGCGTGGTGTCGGCGGCGCCGTCCGTGGCGGCGCCGGAACCGTCGGCCGCGGCTCCCGCCCCTGCGGAGGCGCCGGAGCCCGCGGTAGCGGGACCCGTGGCCCCTGCCGCGGGCGAAGCACCGGCACCGGCCGACGCCGCACCGGCACCGTCGGCGGTCCCACCATCGCCGGAGCCGGAGCCGGAGCCGGAGCCGGAGCCGGAGCCGGAGCCGGAGCCGGCCCCGGACGCCGCGTCGTCGCTCCCCGGCTCGTCCAGCCGCTGGGTCCACCGGCGGGAGATCCACGCGATGCCCACCAGCAGCGCGACCAGCCCCGCCTTGACGATCAGCAGGCGGCCGTACGAGGTACCGGTGAGCGCGTCCCAGGAACCGACCTGCCGCCAGGACTGGTACAGGCCGGTCACGGCGAGCGCCACCACGGAGAGGAACGCCACCCGGGAGAACCGCCGCACCGCACCGCGGTCGACCGCGATCCCCGCGGCGGGGCCCCGGTACAGCGCCGTCAGCAGGGCGGCGAGTCCGCCCAGCCACAGCGCGACGGCCAGCAGGTGCACGACGTCCACCGGCATGGCGATGCCCGGTTGGAGGCCCGCCGAGGCGTGCTCCGACAGCGCCCAGGTCGCCGCCAGCCCCGTGGCGACCACCACGCCGCCGAGCGCGAGTCCGAAGGACAGGTCCCGCTTCTCCGCACCGTCCTCGCGCCGCTGGTACGTGCCGAACAGCACCGCCACGAACAGCGCGGCCACCGCGAGCAGCAGCAGACGGCAGACCAGCGCGGCCCCGGTGCGGCTCTGCAGCACCTCCGCGAGCCGGCCCATGTCGAGGACGTCGCCCAGCTTCCCGGAGCCGATGTACGCGCCCCGCAGGAGGAGCAGCGCCAGCGTCCCCGTGGTCAGGGCCAGCCAGCCGCCGACCACCAGCCGCTGCAGCGCGCGGATCTCCGCGCCGCGCCGCCAGCAGAGCAGCACGAACGCGGCGCCGCCCACCAGAACCGTGAACCCGGCGTAGGAGACGTACCGCGCGATGTCGTAGAGCGTGCCGACGGCCCCGCCGCCGGCGGACTCCTGGGGGAGGGCCACGGAGGTCTCGGAGGGCGCGCCCACCGAGAAGGTGAAGGCCCCGGCCACGGGGTGGCTGTCCTCGGACACCACCTGGTAGGCCACCGTGAAGGTGCCGAACGGCAGCCCCTTGTGCAGCTCGGCCCGCAGCGCGGTCCCGTCGACGCCGGGCATCTCGCCGGTGTCGACGCGGTTGCCCTTGGGGTCGAGGACCCGGACGGAGTCGGCGGAGACGGCGACCTTCTCGGAGAAGGTCAGCGTGACCCGCTCGGGGGCGATGTTGACCACCGACCCCTGCTGCGGGTCGCTGCCGGTGAGCGCGGCGTGCGCGGACGCCGGCCCGGCCCCGGCGAACAGCAGCCCGGCCACGGTCAGCAACAGCAGTGCCAGGACACGTGCGGTGCGCGTGCGCGCGGTGCTCGCCGCGTGGGGCGCGATGGTCGGCGTCACGGTGGTCCCTCCCTAGTGCCGGTGGTGCGACGGTGTGTAGGTGGCCGATTCGACCGGCATGTCGACGGTGACCGGATCGGCGCCCTTGAAGCGGAGCTCGACGGTGACCGTCTCGCCCTTCGTGGGCCGACGGGTGAGGTTCTCGAACATGAGGTGCGTGCCGCCCGACTTCAGCGTCAGCCGCCCTTCGGCGGGCACGGCCACCGCGGTGGCGGGACGCATCGCCCCGTCCACCGTCTCGTGGACCGTGACCTTGCCGGCCAGGTCGCTGGAGGCGCCGGTGAGCTCGGCGGGGGCTCCACCGTCGTTGACGACGGTGAGGAAGCCGGCCGCCAGCGAGCCGGAGACCGGCTGCGGCATGTAGGCGCCCTCCACCGACAGCTCGGGCTCCTCCGGTCCGCCGCAGGCGGCGAGCGGCACGGCGAGCGCGGCCAGGGCGGCGAGGGCCGCCGGCGTGCGGAGGCGGCTCCTGCAGGCCGGGCGGTTCACGGGTTCTCGCCCTTGATCAGCTTGGGCAGGTCGGCGGTGTAGTCGTCGACCGTGGTCTCCTCGCCGTAGAGCACGTACCCCTCGTCCGTCTTCGGCGAGAAGGCGACGACCTGGGTGCCGTGGGTGGAGACGACGGTGCCGTCCTTCTCCTTCACGGGCTCCTCGATGGTGATCCCGAGCGTGCGGGCCCCGGCCTGGATGGTGGCGAAGTCGCCGGTCAGGCCGACGATGTCGGTGTCGATGCCCTTGAGCCAGGAGCCGAGCTCCTCGGCGGTGTCCCGCTCGGGGTCGGTGGTGACGAAGACGACCCGCAGCTCGTCCTGCTGCTCCTGGGGGAGCTGCTTCTTGGCCACGGCGATGTTGTTCATCGTCAGCGGGCAGACGTCGGGGCAGTTGGTGTAGCCGAAGTAGATCAGCGTCGGCCTGCCCTGCGTCTGCTCGCGCAGGTCGAACTCCTTGCCGTCGGTGCCGGTGAGCACCAGGTCGGGCTTCTCGAACGGCGTGTCCAGGACGGTGGCCGCCTTGTCGTCGGGCGTCACCTCGGTCACCGCGGAGGCCGGCTTCTCGGCGGGCTCGCCGGAGGTGCAGGCGGAGAGCGTGAGGGTGGCGGCGAGCAGGGCGGCCGCGGTCCAGATCTTGTTGCGCATCAGTTTTCGTGTCCCGGGTGGACCCGGACGCCGCCGGGGCGCGTGAGGACGCGCCCCGGCGACGGCCGTAGGGCTGGATGAGATGAGGGGTCGGTCAGGCGGTACGGCGGCGGGCGAGGACACCGAAGGCCACACCGGCGGCGCCGACGACGATGCCGATCACCCCGAGCACGCGGGCGGCGGTGTCCGTCGTTCCGGAGGCGGTCGTCGCGTGGCTGTCGTCGTGGCCCTCGTCGTCGTCCTTGCCGGCCTCGGCCTTGGCCTCGGTCTCGGCACCGTGGCCGTGGCCGTCCTCGGCGGGGGCGGACAGCGCCAGGACCGGGGCGGGAGCCTCCGGCTCCTCCTCGCCCTCCTGGAGCTCGATCCAGCGTACGACCTCGCCGTTGGAGTACGTCTGGAGCGCCTTGAAGACGAGCTCGTCGGCGTCCTCGGGCAGCGGGCCGACCGAGACCGGGAACTTCTGGAAGAAGCCCGGCTGGATGCCGCCCTTCTTCTCGTCCTCGGCGGTCCAGACGACCTTGGTGACCGCCTCGTCGACCTGGCGGCCGTGGAGCTCGAGCGGCTTGTCCAGCTTGCCGCGCGTCACCTCGACGTCCCAGCCCTGGACGGGCTGCGGCATCACGGAGGCCAGCGGGTGGTCGGCCGGGAAGTTGATCTCCAGCTTGGTGGTCGAGGCGTTGTCGCGCTCGTTGGGGACCTTGAAGGCCACGGTGGCGTAGCCGCCCTTGGCGGCGGCGCCCTCCGGCTGCACGCTGACGTGCGCGAAGGAGGGGGTCGAGAGGAGGAGGACGGAGGCGCCGGCCGCGGCGACGGCGGCGGCGATGCGGGATGCCTTCATGGGGACACTCCATTTCCGGTGATCACGATTTCCGGTGATCACGGCGATCACGGTGAACACGGTGAACGGTGGACTCGGTGGACGGCGCGCAGGGCGCGCCGGGCCGCGTGACGGCGGCGTCCGGGTCCGGTTCCGTGGTCGCGTGCGCGGGCCGCTGCCGAGCGCGCGTCGGGGCGCGGATCGGGCGGGCCGGTGCGGAACGGGAACGGAGGGGCGTCGCGTCAGGCGGCGAGAGCGAGGGTGCGGTCCGGGGCGGGCGGACCGCGCCTGATCACCGTGTGCTGGAGCGGGGCGGTCGGCGGCGCCGGGACGTCGCCGAAGGCGGCGCCGGGCGGCACCGGCAGGCGGCCGGGGGCACCGGGCAGCCCCGCGGACAGTGCCCGCACCAGGGCCAGCGCGCCGCGCAGCGGGCGCAGCACGGCGGGTTCCGCGGCCAGGTCCTGTCCGGCGAGCCGCACCAGCCGCAGCAGCGCCAGGTCGCCCCGGCGCAGCAGCCAGCCCGCCGCGATGCCCGCGAGGGCGTGGCCGAGCAGCATGGACAGCGACGGCAGCACGGAGGCCAGGCCGCCGGTGACGACGTGCTGGTGGACGTGACCGGCGCCGCCGGTGTCGCTCAGCCGCGCGAACTCCTGGAGGTCGCTCTGCAGGCCGGCGTCGATCAGGATCTGCCGGGCCTGCTCGGCGCTCAGCAGGGGGGCTCCGCAGACGATCTCGGAGGCCCGCTCCACCACGGCGGCGTCGGATCCTCCCGGCCCGGCCGCGCCGGGGGTCCCGCCCGCGGCGGCCATGGCCTGCGGGCCCAGGGCGAAGAGGGTGTGCAGGGCGAGCTGGCAGACGATCAGCAGCCCGGCGATGCCCGGCAGCGACCGGCTCCGGCCCTCCCCGGCGAACGGCAGGGCCGCCGCCAGCACGAGCAGGAAGCCCGCGACCCACGTCCACCACGGCGGAACCGCCGGGTGCGACGCCGAGGACGCCAGGACGTGTCCTCCCCCGGCCAGCACGACGCAGACCGCGGCGAAGGCCGCGGCCCTCGGGTACCGGAGGTCGTCCCCGGTGTGCGCCGCGCGCTGGTGGAGGGCAGTCATGGCGGGCCCATCATCCCACTCGCCGCTTCCGCATCACAGACCAGGTCCGTATTGCGCCGAGTGACGCCATATGGGCCGCCGCCGTATGGGCGTTCTCACGGCGAACAGGCGCTTACGCACCCGGAGGCAGGGCAATACGTAACGGTATGTCGAGCCGAGCCGCGGCCTGGAGGCAGGAGCATGAGCATCTTGTGGTCACTCCAATTGCGGCGTGAGGCTGCCAGCGTGCCCTTCGCCCGGCGGCTGCTGCTGGGGGCGATGGAGACCGCGGGGGTCGACCCGGACGTGTGTTACGACCTGTGCGTGGCGCTGAGCGAGGCCTGTGCGAACGCGGTGGAGCACGGCGGGAAGGGCGCCGGCCCGGGGGCCGCGTACCAGGTGACCGCCTACCTCGACGGCGAGCGCTGCCGGATCGAGGTCGCGGACTCCGGTCCGGGCTTCTCGAGCGCGCCGCTGTGCCCCTTCGCCTCGGAGCCGGGCGTGGAGGCGGAGAGCGGCCGGGGCCTGATGCTGATCCAGAAGCTCGCCGACCACGTGCGCGTGGACAACCTTCCGGGCGCGGGCGGTGCGGTCGTCAGCTTCGACAAGCTCCTCAAGCTGCGCGACAACGCCCCGCTGACCGCGGCCGTCTGACCCTGCCCGCCGCACGACCGCCGGCCCCACGGCCCCACGGCCGCCCGCCGCATGGCCGCTCACCGCCCGGCCGCCCGCCGCGCAGCCGGCCCCCGCACGGCCGGCCCCTTCCGCACGGCGAAGGCCCCGGACCGTCGCGGTCCGGGGCCTTCGCACGCGGCTGCGGAGCGGCGTGCCCCGCAGCCGAGGACGACGTCAGCCGTTCAGCTCGGCCATCCACGCCTCGACGTCCTCGGAACGGCGCGGCAGGGCGGCGGACAGGTTCCGGTTGCCGTCCTCGGTGACGAGGATGTCGTCCTCGATCCGCACGCCGATGCCCCGGTACTCCTCCGGCACCGTGAGGTCGTCGGCCTGGAAGTAGAGGCCCGGCTCGACGGTGAGGCACATGCCCGGCTCCAGCGTGCCCGCGACGTAGGTCTCGGTGCGGGCGGCCGCGCAGTCGTGGACGTCCATGCCGAGCATGTGGCCGGTGCCGTGGAGGGTCCAGCGGCGCTGGAGGCCGAGTTCCAGGACGCGCTCCACCGGGCCCTCGACCAGGCCCCACTCGACCAGCTTCTCCGCCAGCACCCGCTGCGCGGCGTCGTGGAAGTCGCGGTACTTCGCGCCCGGCCTCACCGCGGCGATGCCGGCCTCCTGGGCCTCGTACACCGCGTCGTAGATCTTGCGCTGGATGTCGCTGAAGCGGCCGTCCACCGGCAGGGTCCGGGTGACGTCGGCCGTGTAGTAGGTGTGCGTCTCCACACCGGCGTCGAGCAGCAGCAGGTCTCCGGAGCGGACCGGGCCGTCGTTGCGGACCCAGTGCAGGGTGCAGGCGTGCGGGCCGGAGGCGGCGATGGTGCCGTAGCCGACGTCGTTGCCCTCGACTCGGGCGCGCAGGAAGAAGGTGCCCTCGACGTAGCGCTCGGAGGTGGCCTTGGCCTGGTCGAGGACCTTCACCACGTCCTCGAAGCCGCGGACCGTGGAGTCGACGGCCTTCTGCAGCTCGCCGACCTCGAAGTCGTCCTTGACCAGGCGCATCTCGGAGAGGAAGACCCGCAGCTCCTCGTCGCGCTCGGCGGTGACCTTGTCGGTCAGGGCGGCCTCGACGCCCGCGTCGTAGCCGCGGACCTGGCGGACCGGGCCGGTGGCCTCGCGCAGCTCGCCGGCCAGTTCCCGCACGTCGGAGCAGGGGATGCCGTACAGCAGCTCGGCCTCGGAGAGGGAGTGGCGGCGGCCGACCCACAGCTCGCCCTGGCCGGAGAGCCAGAACTCACCGTTCTCGCGGTCCGAGCGCGGCAGCAGGTAGAGGGTGGCGCGGTGGCCGTCCGTGGTCGGCTCCATGACCAGGACGCCGTCCTCGGTCTGGTTGCCGGTGAGGTAGGCGTACTCCACGGAGGCGCGGAAGGCGTACTCGGTGTCGTTGGAGCGCGTCTTGAGGTTGCCGGCGGGGACGACCAGGCGCTCGCCCGGGAAGCGGGCCGAGAGCGCGGCCCGGCGGCGGGCGGTCTCCCCGGCCTGGGCGATCGGCTCCAGGTCGCGCAGCTCCGTGTCGGCCCAGCCGGTCCGCATGTTCTCGGCGAGCTCGTCGGACACACCCGGATACAGGCCGTTCTTGCGCTGCTTGATCGGCTCTTCGGCTTCGGTGTCCGGGGTCTCCGGCAGCTCTTCCGCCACGACGTCCTCCTCAGGTACAGATGTATTCACCATCGTACGTATCGAGGAAAACGCCGCCCAGGGGCGGAAGGGGTACCACCCGGCGCGAGGGCGGGCAGCGGCCCACGAGCGGGCCAGGCCGGGCGGACCCGCGGCCGGCGGAAGCGGCTTCGGCGGCAGCGCCTTCGGGGCGGAAGCGCCGCCGGGCAAGCGCCCCCGGCGGCAGCGCCCCCGGGCAAGCGCCTCCGGCGGCAGCGCCTCCGGCAGACCCGTGCCCGGCGGCACCCGCCCCGTGGGCCGCGCCGCTCAGTCGAAGCGGGCGGCCAGCAGCACCACGTCGTCGGGGCTGTCCCCCTGGTCCGCCCGATCCGCGCCGTCCGGCAGCACGGTCTCCAGCACGTGCCCGACGAGCGCCTCGGGATCGTCGCGCAGCCGGCGGGGGACGGCCGCGGCGGCGCGGTGGAGCCGGGCGAAGGCGCGGTCGGTGGGGACGCCGGTGCGGCGCAGCAGCCCGTCCGTCCAGAGCAGCAGCGTCTCGCCGGGGTCGAGGCGGACCTCCGCGCCGGGCGCCTCCCAGCAGCCGAGCATGCCCAGCGGCGCGGAGAGCCCGGTCTCGACGAAGTCGGCGCGCCGGTCACCGATGACCAGCGGCGGGTTGTGCCCGGCCCCGGCCAGGGTGACCCGCCGCGCGGCGGGCCGGCAGTGGGCGAACAGGGCGACGGCGGGCAGACCGGGCTCGGTGAGGCGCAGCATCAGCTCCAGGTCGGAGAGGACGGCGACCGGGTCCTCGCCCTCCATCACGGCGTAGGCGCGCAGCGCGGCCCGCAGCCGGCCGGTCGCCGCCACGGCCTGCGGCCCGGAGCCGGTGACCTGCCCGACCGCCAGCCCCAGCGCCCCCTCGGGCAGCGGCAGCGCGTCGTACCAGTCGCCGCCGCCGAGCGGGCCGGTGCGGTGGGCGACGGCGAGGCGCACGCCCGGCGTCCGGGGCAGGCGCGACGGGCGCAGGCCGTCGGTGAGGGAGGCCAGCCGGGCACGGGCCCGCTCCACCTCGACCAGCCGGGCCAGATGGTCGGAGGCGAGCCGGAGGTAGTGGGTCACCAGGGCCCGCGCGGCCCGGTCGGGGGCGGCGGGAGCGTCGTACAGCCAGACCACGGTCCCCAGCCGGTCGCCGTCGTGCGGGTCCAGGGCGTGGGCGTAGGCGGCGGCGTACCCCAGCCGGGCCGCCACCTCGCGGTGGCGCGGGGTGAGTCCGGGCTCGGCGGGGAGGTCGGGGCGGACGGCCTCGGTGACGGCGGGGTCGTCGGCCAGCGCGGCCTGCGGGCGGTCGGCGGGCGGCACGGTGTCCAGCTCACCGAGTTCGTCGTGGCTCAGCCCCAGCGCGATCGGCCGGTGCGGGCCGGTGCAGCCCGTGGGGTCCGGCACGGCCAGGCCGCGCCGGGCGCCCAGCAGTCCCGCACCGGTGCGCAGGATCTCGCGCAGCGCCTCGGCGACCGTGCCGGTGCGCAGCAGCCGTCCGGTGGACGCGTGCAGCGAGGTGAGGTCGGCGAGCCGGCCGGCCAGTTCGCCCTCCAGGACGTGCGCGGGCGCGGCGTACGGCGGTGCCCCGGCCGCGGGGTCGAGGGGGTCGAGGGGCCCGGTGGGGGCGGAGGAGGGGCGTGGGGCCGGGGCGGTGCCCGGAGCGCCGGCCACGGCCGGAACCGGGGAGGACGTAGGGGAGGTCGTGGACTCGGGTGAATCGATTCCGGCCACTTTCGGCAGATGAGGGGCGCTCATGGCGTTCGGCTTCCGGGCCGGTGCGTAGCGTGCAGAAGCATCGCAAACCCCCATGTGGTTCCGCGCAGCCGACGATCCCCCCACAACTAACGGACTCATCACGAGATGTCCAGTATTGTCCCGCCCGGTGCGCCGGTGTCCTTGGTGCGGGAGTGACGGCAGTGGTGAGCAGGGCGGCCCCGGAAGTCTGTCCGGAAAACGCCGTGGCCGTCCGGGGGTGCGCTCGTATAGGGATGCGCCCCGCGGCGCGTCACCTCGGATTGGCGGGGTACCTACTGGTGGGAGAGCCGTAGGCGCGGAGCGGGCCGCGCGGAACCCGGTGACCGCCGCTGTCCGTCCGATGATCGACGGCTGGAACCGGTGTCCGGAAGTGGCGTAGCCGTGGTGCCCGCCGCCGCGGAGCAACACCCGTACGTGCGCGACCGACGTACCGACGTACGTTCCGATGGACCGACGTACCGAGGTACCGACGTACCGATGTGATGAGGAACGGCGAAACCGAACTTCGCCACCCCGCGCCATGCCCATGCTGTTCATGGGCGCTCCATCGGCCGCGGAACAGCAGGCGCCCAGGTGGTGCTCCCTGCCCTCGGGGCGGGTGCGGGCGCCGCCGCAGTACGTACGCAGTGCAGTGATCGACACATGGTGTGATGTGGTCCTCGGTGTTGCCAGCGTGCAACGGAAAGGAACGAGCGCCCATGCGCGAGATCCTCGGAAAGCGACGCAGGCTTCTGTCGCTCCTGACCGGTCTGCTCCACCGGAGCGGGTCGGCCCGCTCGGGCCGGCGACCGGACGACAGGGGCGGGATCGTGGCCGGCCGGCCGGCCGGAGGCGGTGGGACGGCCGACGCGGCCCTCGGCTTCGCCCGGTGGGGCTGGCCGGTTCTTCCCGGTGCGGCGCCCGGCCCCGGGGGCCGGGGCGGCTGCGCCTGTCCTGATCCCGAATGCCGGTTCCCCGGCGCGCACCCCTTCGACCCCGAACTGCTGGCCGCCACCGCCGACGCGCGGATGGTCCGCTGGTGGTGGGGCAACCGGCCGAGCGCGCCGGTGCTGCTGGCCACCGGGGAGGGCGCGGCGCCGTGCGCGGTGAGCCTTCCGGCGGTGGCGGCCGCGCGGGCGGTGGCGGAGCTGGAGCGCGAGGGCGTGCGGCTCGGCCCGGTCGTCGCCTCGCCGACCCGGTGGGCGCTGCTGGTGCGGCCGTACTCGCTGGAGCGGCTGGGTGAGCTCCTCCACGCCCAGGACATGGTGCCGGGCTCGCTGCGCTTCCACGGACAGGGCGGCTACCTGGCGCTGCCGCCCTCGGTCACCGGTCAGGGCCGGGTGCGCTGGGTGCGGGAGCCGGAGTCCGGAGACACCGCGCCGTGGCTGCCCGAGGTGGAGCGGGTGGTCGTCGCCGCGGTCACCGCGCTCACCCGCCCGGGCGTCGCCGCGCCCGACGCCTGACGGTGCGTGCGCGGAGCTGTCGGCCCCCTCGCGCAGGCCCGACGGTGTGTGCGCGGTGGTCGGCCGGCCCCCGCGCGCACACCTGACGGTGTGTCCGGGGCGGCCGGAGCCGCGCGACGGGTCCTGGGCCCGTACACGCGAAGACCCGGTTGCTGGCGACGGGGGATGCACCAGCAACCGGGCTACTTGCACGTTAACAAGAGATCCGTCGTTGGCAAACTCGGTCGTGAGCCTTTCGGCCGCGGCCGAAAGTCCACTGCGGAGCTGTGCCACGCCGGCCCGGGAGGGCTCAGCTCAGCGTGACCTGACGATTCGTCAGTCCGCCGCGGGCCCGGCGCTCGTCCGCGGTCAGCGGGGACGTGTCGGCGAGGGCCTCGGCGAGTCGCTCGGCGAACTCGGCGGCCGGCTTCTCGACGTCCGCCGCGGTGACCCCGGTCGGCAGGTCCCACACCGGGACGACGAGGCCGTGGGCGCGGAACGACCCGACCAGGCGGGTGCCCTCGCCGAGGTCCGTGCGGCGTGCCGCGTGCAGCCGGGCGAGGGCGTCCAGCAGGCGCTCCTCCTCGTGCGGCATGACCCAGCGCAGGTGGTTCTTCTCCGGCGTCTCGCACCAGTACGCGGCGTCCACGCCCTCCAGCTTGACGGTGGGGACGGCCGCCTCGTTGGCCCGCTCCAGGGAGGCCTTGACCTCGGCGGTGGCGGTGGACGCGTCCGGGACCCAGAACTCGAAGCCGGAGTGGACGACCGGCTCGAACGGGGCGTCCAGGTCCAGCAGGTCCTGCAGGCGCGGGGCGTCGGCGGGGGCGCGGCGGCCGGTGACCGGGTTGCCCGGCGCGGTCTCCAGGGCCTGGCTCAGCACGTCGGCCAGGTCGCGGCTGAGGTCGCCGGAGGAGGTGTCGTTCTGCAGGCCGACCAGCACGGAGCCGTCGTCGCGGCGCAGCGCGGGCCAGGCCATCGGCAGCACGGTGGCCAGCGTCACCGAGGGAACGCCCTCCGGCAGGCCGCCCTTGAGGGTCAGTTCGGCGGTGGCGGCGGGCACCAGCTCGCGCAGCGCCACCCAGTCGCACTCACCGGGCAGCCCCTCGAACGGACGCTGCACCAGTTCGGTCACCGCGTGCGCGGCGGCCCGGCCGTGGCAGGCCTTGTAGCGACGGCCGCTGCCGCACGGGCAGGGCTCGCGGGCGCCGACGACCGGGACGTTCCCGTCGTCGACCTGGGATCCGGCCGCGCGCTGCGGGCGCGCGCCCTTCGTCTGGGGACGCTTCTTCGCCATGGGGTGTCTCCCGGGTACGGCTGGTCTGCTCGAGCTTCGGCCGCGAGCCTAGCCGTTCCCCGCTCCCGCGCCGTTCCCGACGGCACGTCAGCCCGGGGGCCGGGCCGCGCCGACGGCGGCCCGGACCGCCCGTCCGGAGGTCGACGCGCGTAGCGACCGGAGCGGCACGACCGCTCAGGACAGATCGCCGAACGGGTCGGGAAAGGCGAGTTCGAGGTCGGCGAGTCCGGCGGCCGCCGGCAGCCGTGGCGCGACCACCCGTGCGGCGAAGTCCTCGCGGTGCCGCCCCGCGTCCGGGTCGTGCACGTCCCGGTGGACGACCACCCAGACCGTGACCTCGCCGGTCATCCCGTCGCGGACGCCCCAGTCGTCGGCGAGCGAGGTGATGATGTTCAGCCCGCGTCCGCCGTGCGCCGTGACCGAGGGGGTGGCCGCGCGGGGGCGGGTCGGGCCGCCGCCGTCCGTGACCTCCACCGTCAGCCTGCCGGTCGGCTCGATCCGCCAGTCGACCCGTACCTGCCCGTCGGCGCCGCCGTCCAGCGGGCGCCCGTGCTTGCAGGCGTTGCTGAGCAGTTCCGACAGGATCAGCACCGTGTCGTCGATCACCGGCTCGGGGACGCCGCCGCTGCGCAGCTGGTCCCGCACCCGGTGTCTTGCCCTGCCCACGCCGGCCGGCCCGTACGGAACGGCCATGCTCGACGACGTGGGCACCTCCTGTGCCACCATCAACGCCACCCCCGAGACCTCCTTCGCCCCACGCCAGGGTGTGGATGCCCCCTTGATCTGCGGCGGAAACCGCCCGGTACGGCCAGGACGACGCATTCACCCCCATCGGCGACACGCCGGGTGCGCCGGGGCACACCCGCGAAGCGGCCCTCGACGCCCCGCACGGGCATGCTTCCCGGCCCCGGCGCAGGTCAGCGGCCGAGCTGCCGCAGCACCGCGCTCGGCCGGTTGGTGATCACCGCGTCCACCCCGAGTTCCGCGCAGAGCGCGACGTCCGCGGGGTCGTCCACGGTCCACACGTGCACCCGGTGTCCGGCCCTCCGCAGCCGCTCCACGTACGAGGGGTGGGAGCGGACGATCCGGATCGACGGTCCGGCGATCCCCACCCCGGCGGGCAGCCGCCCGTCGCGGAGCCGGGGGGAGACGAACTGCATCAGGTAGACGGTCGGCAGCGTCGGCGAGGCGGCCTGGATGCGGTGCAGCGACCGGGCGGAGAAGCTCATCACGCGCACCGGGGACTCCTCCGGCGAGGCCGGCGCCTCCAGCCCGAACCGCTTGAGCAGCAGCATCAGCCGCTCCTCGACCTGGCCCGCCCAGCGGGTGGGGTGCTTGGTCTCGACGGCCAGCTCCACCCGCCGCCCGGCGTCGCTCACCAGCTCCAGCAGCCGCTCCAGGGTGAGCACCGAGGTCGCCTCGCGGTCCTCCGGCCGGTGCTCCCACTCGGGGGCCTCGTGACGGCCGTGCCACTGCTCGGGGTGCTTCCACGACCCGAAGTCCAGCGCGGCCAGATCGGCGAGCTCCAGGGCGGAGACGGCGCCGCGGCCGTTGCTGGTGCGGTTGACGCGGCGGTCGTGCACGCAGACCAGGTGACCGTCGGCGGTGAGACGCACATCGCACTCGAGCGCGTCCGCTCCGTCCTCGATGGCCTTACGGTAGGCGGCCAGGGTGTGCTCCGGCGCGTCCTCGGAGGCGCCGCGGTGGGCGACGACCTGGATGCGCTGCTGCGATGCGTTCGTCACCGCGTCATGGTGCCACCCCCGAGCGGCGGGCGGGGAGCCGGTCGGAGCACCTCGACCGCCGCCCTTTGCGGCCTCTGTGACCAATGTCGCGAATGTCCGTAGTAAACAATGTCCGGGCCGGATGCAGCACGGCTTATCGTGCTCTGACGCCCTGTGGGAAAAGCTGATGGACGGATGCCGAGCATCCCGTCCGCACACCAGCATGGATCGAGGAGAAGAGCTGTGAGCAGCGAGAACGAGGGCACTGCGGTTCCGCCGGTTCCGTCCGCCCCGCCGGCGTCGGGGGAGACTCCCGCTGCTCCTCCGGCAGCGGCGCCGCCCGTCCCGTCGACCCCGCCCGCGGCCGCCGCCCCGACGGAGCAGCTGCCGCCGGTCCCCGCCGACGCCCCGGCCCCGGCCGCGGCCCCGGTCGCGCCTCCCGCCCCGGCCCCGGTCGCGCCTCCCGCCCCGGCCGCCGCGATGGACACGGCGCAGCCCGCGCAGCCGTACGCCGCGCAGCCGGCGCAGGCGTACGACACCCACGCCGCCCAGCCGTACGACGCGCCCGCGCCGCAGGGCGCCGGCGCCTGGCCCCCGCCGACCGCGCCCGCGCAGGGCGGTGGCGGCTGGGGCGGTGCCGCCCCGCTGCAGCAGCCGGCCGTGCCGCCCCGCAAGAAGGGCCGCGGCGGCCTGATCGCCGCGGTGGTCGCGGCCGCGCTGGTGGCCGGCGGCATCGGCGGCGCCATCGGCTTCGGCCTGGCCGACTCCGGCTCCGGCGCCTCCACCGTGGTCTCTGCGGGCAGCGCCGGCGTGCAGCGCGCCCCCGACTCGGTGGCCGGCGTGGCCTCCGCGGCCCTGCCCAGCACCGTCACCATCGACGCCCAGAACTCCGGCGGCGAGGGCGGCACCGGCACCGGCTTCGTCTTCGACACCGAGGGCCACATCGTCACCAACAACCACGTGGTGGCCGAGGCCGTGGAGAGCGGCAAGGTCACCGCCACGTTCCCCGACGGCAAGAAGTACGACGCCGAAGTGGTCGGCCACGCCCAGGGCTACGACGTCGCGGTGATCAAGCTGAAGAACGCGCCCGCCAACCTCAAGCCGCTGCCGCTGGGTGACTCCGACAAGGTGGCCGTCGGCGACCCGACCATCGCCATCGGCGCCCCGTTCGGCCTGTCCAACACGGTCACCACCGGCATCATCAGCGCCAAGAACCGCCCGGTCGCCTCCAGCGACGGCGGCGCGGGCAGCAAGGCCTCCTACATGAGCGCCCTGCAGACCGACGCCTCCATCAACCCCG
The DNA here is from genome assembly GCF_040643475.1 of Streptomyces sp. NPDC047130. NCBI lineage: Bacteria > Bacillati > Actinomycetota > Actinomycetes > Kitasatosporales > Streptomycetaceae > Streptomyces > Streptomyces sp. NPDC047130. The sequence continues at coordinate 95,121 of NZ_JBEYUK010000019.1, forward strand.
GCAACTCCGGCGGCCCGCTGCTCAACGCGGACGGCGCGGTCATCGGCATCAACTCCGCCATCCAGTCGGCCAGTGACGGCTTCGGCAGCGGCCAGGCCGGCTCCATCGGCCTCGGCTTCGCGATCCCGATCAACCAGGCCAAGTTCGTCGCCCAGGAACTCATCAAGACCGGCAAGCCGGTGTACGCCAAGATCGGCGCCTCGGTCACCATGACGGAGGGCGAGGGCGGCGCCCGCATCATCGGCGACGGCGCCACCGCGGTGGAGTCGGGCGGCCCCGCCGACAAGGCGGGCCTGGAGCCGGGCGACCTGATCACCCGCTTCGACGACAAGGCCATCGACAGCGGCCCGGCCCTCATCGGCGAGATCTGGACCCACAAGCCCGGTGACAAGGTCGAGCTGACCTTCGAGCGCGACGGCAAGGAGCGCACGGTGGAACTCACCCTCGGCTCCCGCGTCGGCGACAACTGAGCTGACACGCCGCCTCGGGGACCCGTTACTCTTGTCCCCGCGCCGGGCTCGCCCGACGCGGGGAGGCGTGCCCGAGCGGCCGAAGGGAACGGTCTTGAAAACCGTCGTGGCAGCGATGTCACCGTGGGTTCAAATCCCACCGCCTCCGCCGAGGTCAACATAGACGCAGGTCAGAGAGGGTGCCCCCGGTTCCGGGGGCACCCTCTCTGCGTGCGGCCCGTCTCACCCTGATCCGCCCGTATCCCGGTGTTGACCAGTGCGTATGGGCCATCTGTGGGCCAGGATCAGCGGGTGTTGCCGCTTTCTGCTGGCCCTTTCTGAACATCCGCAGCAACAGCGGCGACCAGTCGGGCGACGGTCTGCGTAAGGGTCTCGAACTGCTCTTCCAGCTCATCCCAGGGGAGGCTCAGCGGGTGCTGGTACCGCAACCGCGGGAAGACCTGGCGGCACCACTCCGTGAGCGCCTGGTAGGGCTCCCAGACTGTGGGGTGCGTAACAGTGGCCAGCGAGCCACCGCGGCGGAACACTCGTTCAGAGGCGTCAAGGTAGTTGGCAACAGCCTCAAGACAATCAGCGCTCGCGGTGCCTTCCTCGCGATACCTGAGTAGGTCACCGTACTCGATCACAAGGCTCTCCGCGTCTTGCAACAGCTCTGCGTAGGCCGCTCGACGCTCCTGTAGTAGCCAGTGATTGAACTGATCCTGAGCTTGCTGTCTTGCCTGCTCTTGCAGGCCTTGGGCTGCTCTTTCGGCTCCCTCCCGGGCTCCTCGAATAGCTGCGTATCCGCCAACAGCAGCGCCGCTCAGGGCACCCAGCAACCCAACTCCTGCGGCCAGCAATGCCGCCCATCCCTGATCCAATGTGCTCCCTTCCCCTACTTGACGAAGGTAGGGGAAGGGCAGCGCAGTAGGGGTGTTCTCATGGGGCAAAGATGCGGTTCTGCTGCTCTGGGTCGTCACGCTCTTCAAGGCCCTGCTGAATGAGCCGGTTGGACCGGGCCTGGTCGCCTTTGAGGATCTTCGCGTAGAAGCGGTACAGCACGGCGATGCTGTGCCCTGCTCGGGTCGCGACCTCGGCAGGATCCACGCCGGACCGGATCCACAGGGAGACGCCGGCGTGCCGCAGCGAGTACGGGACAGCGGCGAGCGGCGATGCCGCCTCCTCCCTGGAGAGCACGGAGGCGCGAGCGGCGTCCCACAGCGCGCAGTATTCCGTGGAACGCACCCTCCCGCCCTCGGCGGCCCGGAACAGCCTCCCGTCCGATGCCGTCCCGTACCGCTCGATGTGGTCCCGCAGCATCCGCACGAGCACCGGCGGAATGGGCACGGGGCGGGTGGCCCGCCGCGCCCTCCGCTTGAGTCCACGTGTCTCGAACGCCGCCCCGTCGTCCGTCCACCCGCCTCCGACCTCCGGGCGGCTCTCCTCCAGCAGGAGTTCCCCCCACGCCTCCGGGTCCTTGTCGAGGTCGGGAAGTGTGCACTGCCGTCTCTTCAGCGCGGCGATCTCGCCGGGCCGCATGGCCGCGTAGTACAGGCAGCCGAAGAACGCCTCCAGGTGTTCCCCACGGGCTCCGCTCTCCCGTACCGCGGTTAGGAACTTCAGCACCAGGGCGGGGCCGGGAACATAGCGGAAGTCGATTTCGTCGTCCCGCTGCGGTGGCGTCCAGTCCACCCGTGCCATCGGGTTGGCCGACAGCAAGCCCTTCTCTTCCACCGTGTAGCGCAGGAAGTTGCTCAGGACCATGCGCTTGCGCCGCTCGGTGTTCTCGGCGGCCTTCGTGCCGTCCAGGCGGCGCCCGAGGGCTTCGAGGGCCGGACGGAGAAGCGCAGGATCGTTCTCCAGCGCGTTGACCTTCATCGAGTGCTTGGCGATCCAGTCCAGGGCTCGCCGGATGTCGGCCGGCGGCTCCTCCAGGGCGTGGCGTGGAACGAACGTGCCATCCGGTCCCGGAACAGCGCGGAACGCCCACTGGTAGAGCGCCGCCCGCATCACCGGCACGGTGGGCGCCCCCTGCCGGGTGCTGGTCAAAGTAGGGACGACCACGGCCAGGGCTGCCGCGATGCTGGCGCGCTGCTTGGCAGCTGCGCGCGGCCACTTCATCAGGGCGTACGCCATGGCGTGCTCGAACCAGGTGGGCGATGAAAGCGCGGCGAGCTCCCGCGCGGGCAGCCCAGTCGCCTCGTCGAACTGCTGCCCTTCGCGGAGGGCGGCCATCAGTTCCGACCGGCGGCCGTCAGCCTGCGGTTTCAGCTTGAAGCTCTTCGAGTGCGGACGTGATCCGACCCGCCACCGAAGTTCGTAGGGCTTGGGCCGTCCGGCGCGCTTGCGGATGGACCAGATGTCAACGTCGTACGTGAGCATGGGACTCCACTACGAAGGGCCCGCCGGTCCGGCGGGCCCTTCGGTCTCGTTGTGGGATGGGTCAGGCAGCGGTCTCTTCCATGGATGCGAGCCAGGCGTCCAGGTCGGTGCGGCGGCAGCGCAGCTGGCCGTTGGGGAGCTTGATGAGTCGGGGGCCGTTGCCGCGGGCGCGCATGCGGTAGAAGGCGGCGCGGCTCATGCCGAGTTCGGTGAGGACTTCGGGGAGCTTGAGCATCTGCGAGCGGGTCACTGCACTCCTCCGGAGGGGGTGGTTCGGTTCGCACTGAGGTGGGGTGGTGCTTGTGTCCGAGGCGGGGATTTCTGCGTCACTGCGTTCGTGGCGTCATGCGGGGGCGCTGACCTGCGGTCGTCCCGTGTCGCAAGGGGCTGGCCTGTGTCATGTGCCGTGTCATGGGCTGCGTCACCTGACGACGCAGGTGACGCGGGATGACGCAGGGAACGGCGGCTGCGTCACGGCTCAGCCGCAGGTCGGAGGCCGTCTTTCCGCTTGCGCGACGCAGATGACGCAGGGGCTCTCCTCTTCGGACAAAGAGAGGGAGCTTTCTGATGTGGTGGCGGGGCCGAAAAGCAAGAAGAGCACCGGGCGGCCTTGGTGCTCTTCTTGCTTGTCCGGCGGCGCGGCCGGGTCAGAACATCTGCTTCTCTTCGGCCGGCTGCTGGGTGTGGGGCCGGGTCATTTCGAGGTAGCGGCGTTCGCTGGTGCGGCCCCAGTCGATGAGGAGGCCGCGGGCGGCGAGCGTGGGCTGGAGACGCTTGAGGCGGTCGGAGAGAACCTTGCCCGTGGTGGGCCAGCCCCTGGGGAGAGGCCGCAGTTCGTCGCCGCTGTAGAGGCGGCTGAGGTAGCTCAGCCACTCGGTGGACGTCATCTGCTGCACGGTGCCCGGTTCCATGCTGTTGGCGTGCTTCAGGACGGTCTGCGCGAGCAGGTCGCCTTCGATGACGTCGTCGTTCAGGTCGTCCAGGCTGCGCCGGTAGGCGGCGAGTGCCCCGAGTCCGGTGGCGGCGTCGAATTGCGCGCACAGATGCGCGAAGTCCGCCATCCGCAGATCGGTCGGCGTCTCCGCCTCCGCCGCCCGGACCTTGACCGTGAGATCGAGCAGGGAGCCGAGGATGACCGGCAGGGCCTCTTCGTACTCGGTCCACAGTTCCGCCTCGGTGCGCCGGACCTTCGGACGTTCCAGCCGCAGAGGCAGGAGGCGTTCGGCGAGGTCCGGGCGGATGACGCCCACGTCGATGCCGGTGAGCAGCATCGGCCGGCGGTAGCGAGCCCGGACCACGTCCCCGTCGGTGTAGAGGGCGCGCTTGACGTTCTCGGCACCGGTCACGATGCAGCACATCGCGTCGGAGAGGTCCGGCGTCATGTGGGAGAGGTTGTCCAGAGCGGTGACCCATCCGGCGGCCACGGCCGCGATCAGGTTCTCCTCGTCTTTCGGGGCGCGGCGAAGGTCGCCGCTCATGCCTTCCACGATCCGCACGAGCATGCGGCCGCCGGTGGACTTGCCCGCGCCCTGGGGGCCGGTGAGGAACGGGGCCGGGACCGGGACGGAGGGGCCCAGGCAACCAATCAGCCAGGCGACAGCCAGGCACTCGGTTTCCGCGTTGGCGAAGTTGCACAGCTGCAGCAGACGGTCGATGCCCTTGCCGTCGGTGTCCTTGGCGGGCAGCGGCAGCTCTCCGGTGAGCTGGGTGCGCCGCCAGCACACCTCTCGCGGGTCGGGAACGGTGATGTCCCAGCCGGTGGGGTGGATGCGCACGGACTGGCCGTCGTTGCGGCCCAGGTCCAGCCACGTCGCCCCGTCGAAGCCGGGGGCGACGCGGATGTGCACGTCCTGCACGTCCTCGCTGAGCGCGAGCGCTTCGATCAGGTCCAGCGCTTCCTTGAGCGCGGTGCTGTTGAACACGCCCAGGCCGTTGTGGAAGAGGCCGACCATGAGTTCCTGACGGTGACTGCCGGTCGTGCCCTGGGAGCGGATCGGGCGGGCCACGGGGTGGCCGTTCTTCTGCGCGTAGACGGTGCCGTCGGCGGTGCGGAAGTACCGGAAGTGCTCTTGGGCGTAGGCGGTGATGACCTCGCGTGCCGGGGTCTTCTCTTCGTCGGACATGGTCACAGTCCCAACCGGGTGAGGGCGTTGGTCCAGGCGTCGGTGCAGTGCCGCAGGGACTCGCCCTTGGCCTGCGCGGCGGTGAACAGCCGCGCCGCGTGGGCGTCGGTGAGGCAGCCGCACCGGCCGTGCGTGGACAGCACGGCGAGGAACGTCCGGTACACGGTCGCGTGCACCCCGCTGCGGGCCTCTGCGATCCGCTGCTCTGCCATGGCGACGCCGCGCTCGAGGAACGCGGGCCGACGGTGCAGGCACGGGCCGCCGCCGGCGGGCGCGGCCACGGCGGACCGCGCCGGGCGGATCGGGGCGGGCTCCTTCACGGCCAGGGCACGGACGGCGTCCGGCAGCTCGGTCATCGTGCCTGTGCCGGGCCCGAGGTAGCGGACGTAGGACATCAGCGACTTGATGTCCACACCGGAGCGGACCGCGTTGGAGGACGCCATGGTGCCCCGGTAGATCCAGTGCTCGCCCCGAGTCGTTTTCACGGTTCGCGTGGCGGGCAGGGCCTCGCGGGCCCAGGTGATGGCGTCCGCGTTGTCCAGGTCTACGACGGTGAGCCCGGCGCCGCCGGGGTGGTAGGCGACGGCCACGGCCTGCCGCCAGGCCGTCGCCCAAGCGGGCGAGGTGAGGGTGTCGGGGTTGGTGGTGGCGGCGGCCCAGCCGTGGCAGAGAGCCGGGCACTGGCAGGGGCCCGCGGTTTTCATGTGGGGCCTGCCGCCACAGGCGTTGCGGGTGCAGGCGGGGCAGTTGCCGAACGGCACCTTCCCCCGCCGCAGAGGCAGCACCGGCACGCCGGCCGCCGCCAGCCGCAGAGCGGTGGACAGCGCCTCCGGCAGCACGGGACGGATGGGTTGGGTCATGCTGTAGGTCTCCAGTTCCTTGATGGGTGCTGGCAGACCGGGGCGGGCCGCACGACTTTGGCGAGATGGGCGGCCTGCCCCGGGCGTCACCTGGCTCCAGCGAGCGGGGCGGTGGGGCTGGGGTAGGTGCCGTGGGCGCGGTAGTGGCGGTCGGCGGTGGCGTAGGCGTCCTTGCAGGCTCGGCAGGCCGGCTCGCGCTGGTAGCGGTGGGAGCGGTAGCCGCGCAGGGTGCCGCAGACCGCCCGGCGGGCGGCCGGGGAGGTGCGGTGCTTGACCGGCGGGGCGTGGTGGGGGAACCAGTCGCGCATGGTGGCGGCGCTGACGCCCAGGTGCCGGGCCACGACGGTGTAGGGCAGGTGGGCGAGCATGAGGTGGGCGGCGTAGCGGCGCTCGTCCATGGTGAGGATGAGGCCGCGGTCCTTGCCGGTGATGACGCGCTCCACCGCGATGACGTCGACGGCCGTGAGCCCCTCGCGGGTGGCCATCCAGACGGTGGGCGCGGTCTGCGGGTGGTGGATGCGGGGTCCGTTCTCGGAGCCCGGGATGGGGCGGAGGGTTCCGCCGATGACGGCCGGGCGACGGTGCCGAGCGGGCATGGCCGGTCATTCCTTTCGGTCAGGTGTGGAAGTGGTTGCGCTTGATGACGGCCCTGCGGATGTTCACCGTGGTGGGCCTGCGGTCCCCGCCTCGGAGGACCTGGGCGGCGATCCAGCCGCCGAAGACGACGGCGGCGAGGACGATGAGCTGCTGGACGAGCGCGGCCAGGGCGGCGATGAAGGAGGCGGCGATGGCGAGGCCGCCGCAGACGGCGAGGAAGCCGACACCACCGAGGGCGATGTTCACGGCCGTCCGGGAGACCACCGGCTTGGCGGCGACGGGCTCGGTGTGGGCGTGCTCGATGGCGTAGCCGGTGACGATCCGCCCGTCGGGGAGGACCACGCTGGCCACCTCCGGCAGCGCACCGGGCTGCACCGGCACGAGCGGGGCCGCCGCGGTGGTCGGTATCGGCGTGAGCGGCACCGGGCGGTGAACGGAGATGGGGTGGGGCTCGATGGGGCTGGGGTTCACGGGTGCTCCTCAGAGCTGGTGTAAGGCGTCGATGACGGCGGTGGCGAGCTGGGTGATGGGTTCGGCAGCGCCGGTGGAGGCGAGGAAAAAGCCGAAGCCGGCGGCGACGAACGCGGATCCCGCCCCCAGGGAGCGGGAGCGCAGGAGGAAGAACAGGACCAGGCCGAACAGAGCGACCAGGGAGATGGAGACGGCCATGCGAAATCCCCTTCCGGGTATGGAGGTTGGCGCCTTACGATCTGCAAGCCCCGGATGCTGGCAAGCTCGGGGCGTTGACCGGCGACCACGCCTGCCGAGCCTTGCTACGGTCCGTTTTCGGACGGGTGGTCGCCGGCGCTGTTCAGCGGGTGCCGTCGCGGTAGGTGGCGGAGAGGCGGTTGTAGATCCAGCGGCCGACGCGGATGCGTTTGCCGGTGGTCTTGCAGCGGCGGCACGGCTTGCCCGCCTTGGGCTTGCCGTTGCGTCCGATGGCGGCCAACTGGCCTATGCCGTGGCAGGTTCGGCAGTCCCCGAACGGCGACACCGCGCACTTTGCGATGTAACCGAGTGTGACGGTGAGTAGGCAGGCGATAGCGAGCAGGGCAGGGGGCATCACAAGGCCCTTCCAGGCTGGTTTCCGGGGTTTGCGCAGGTGGGGCGCTATCTGCTAACGACCTGATCAGGCATGGTTTCGGGCGCTAGCGGGGCCGCTAACGTTAGCGAGGCGTGCCGCTATCGTTAGCGGCCCCGGACCGCCCTCCGTCGCTCTACTTTCCGTTACGCTCTGCGACGGTTTCGGTGATGTGGGAGCGGTCGATGCCGCGCCGGTTCACGACCTTGCCGTCCACCCGGCGACCCACCTGGATCGTGGACACACCGTGGGGCTTGAGCGCGGCGGACAGGTTCTCCGGGTCCCAGCCGGCGTAGACCTCCGGCCGCAGCTCAGCAAGCCGGGCCACCACGGTCTCGGACCACATCTTGGTCTCCCTGGCCGGGATGACGGCGAGGATGTCGGCGAGCAGGTCGTAGGCCGGGCCGGTCACGGTCTCCAGGTTTTCGCCGGCGGCGTGGCCGGTGAGGAGTCCGGCCTTCTCCTTGGTCTTGCGGGCGCGGGCGGCGATGTTCTCGGCGCCGGGGGCGTCCACGTAGACGGAGGCGACGATCCTTGCGTCGGAGCCCTCGCCCACGAAGTAGTGGATGCCCTTGTCTCCCCAGGCGAACATGGTGGCCCTGACCCCGCGCTTGTACTGCGAGGTGCCCAGGACCATGTCGTTCTCGGTCTGGCCCATGACCTTCAGGCACCACCGGGCCGACGCGTTGGCGCTGATCCCGGTCGGGAGGGACTTGGCGTCCGGGCGCTGGGTGGCGAGCAGGACGACGATGCCGGTGGCCGGACCGCGCTTGACGAGGTCAGTGGCGATCTCCTCGAACTCCTTGCCGTGGTCGGGGTGCTCGAACAGGACCTGGCACTCGTCCACACCCACCACGATCGGATGCAGACCGAGGGACCGCTTGTCCGCGAGAGCGCTGGTCACCTTCGACTCCGGGCAGATGTCCCGGGGCAGCGAGCGGATCACCTTCGTGCGCCTGCGCAGTTCCTCGCGCAGGGCGCGGAAGTCGGCGAGCGCGTACTCGATGGCTTCGTCGTCGTCCCCGGCGGCGTGCCGGTGGGAGACGGCGTTACCGACCGGGTCCAGGTCGCCGGTGCCCTTCATGTCGTAGGTGTGCAGCTCAGCCCGCGGATCCAGCGCCGCGATGAGGAGAAGCAGCCTGAGCAGGAAGGTCTTGCCCATACGCGGGATCGCCCCGATGACGCCGGCGATGTACATGAGGGTGACCTCGACCCAGCGTCCGCGCTGGTCGGTCCCGTATGCGACGGGCCGGAAGAGGTCGACGGTGCCGGACTTGAGCAGGGGCCAGGCGGGCTTCTTGGCCTTGTTCATGTCCTGGTCGCCGACCCACAGCACCAGGTGTCCGGTGTGTTCGTCCGGCACTGCCTCCGGCCACACGCAGCCCAGCGGGCGCCGTAGGCCGGAGGCGAGGCGCTCGCGCTTCTCGATGATGTCGGTGACCGTCACGCCGAACGGCAGGTTGCCTTCCGCGCGCCAGCCGGGTCCGTCGCGGGTGATGGGTGCGGTGAACTCGAACCCGTCCCGGCCCTTGCCCTGGGCCTGGTTGATCGCCGGAATCCCGAGCGCTCCGAGGGCCCGGAGGACGATGTCGGAGGTGAGCTTGACCGCCTGCGGCATCTCCACGGCCCGGTGGACGAGTGGGGCGTCGGGGCGTCGGCCGGCCGCCCCGAGCGCCAGGACCACGGCCGTCACGGAGACGGTCTGGAGCCAGGCGGGGGCGAGGACGTAGATGGCGAGCGCGGTGCCGAGGCCGACGAACGCGGTGACCGAGGCGACGAGGGTGCGGAGTCGGACGCGGCCGTCGCGCTGGTGCGACAGCCGCAGGTACTCTGCGGCGTCCTCCCGCCGCACCGCCGAGAGGCGTACGGGCTCGCCCTCACGGTCGGCGACCCACCGGGCGGTGCCGCCGACGACCCGGGCCATGCCGCGCGGGGACTGGAGGGCGAGGCGGGCGGCGTACACGGGGGTGCGGAGCAGGTGGTATCCGGCGGCGTGGGTGTAGTGGCGGGCCACCCAGGCGGTGGCGGTCTTCAGCTCGGACGTAGACCGCAGCCAGACGGGGACGACATCGCGGCGGCGGGCGGTGGCGAGCCGACCGAGGTAGCCGGGACCGGCCGACTCGGGGGCGCTCTGGTCGACCATGACGGCCGCCGACCCGTCGCTCGACTCGAACTCCATCGGGTCGGCCGACTCGGCGGGGTGGGAGTCGGCCGACCGGTCGGCCACCGGTGCGGGGGATGGGTCGGGGAAGTGGTCAGGCTGGGCGGGGATGCTCGGGTCGGCCGACTGGGTACGGGCGGTGCGGGCCTTGTCCAGGTCCACCACGTCCGCCCCGCCGGCGGCAAGGCGCGGGATTTCTTCGGGCTGGTTCACTGGTCTTCTCTCCACTTCAGGGTGAGAGGAAAGGGCCCGGCCGCAGGCTGTAGGAGGCGGGCGGCCAGGCCCGGAAATCGCCGAATACGCGCCGGGAGAACCCAAGGGCACGCCCGGCGCGTACTCGCTCAGGCCGCGTGGGCGGCCGTGACGGACATGGCTTCCAGGACTCGCTCCCCGAGCCACTGGGCGACGTTGCAGGAGACGGCGTTTCCGGCCTGCATGGTCTGTTCGCCCTTGGTGCCGTGGACGATGTAGTCGGCCGGGAACCGCTGGGCCAGCAACTGTTCGCGCGGCTGGATCATCCGGTAGCGGCACTCCTCCACGGCAGGCGCCGGGGAAGCAAGTCCGGCGGAGTCGACCGTCGACAGCGTGTGCAGCGGCTCGCCGGTCGTCCTGGTCGCCGCGTTGCGGTAGGGGACGACGAGCCAGTGATGGCGCCCGCCAGCCGTCACCGCGTCCACGGGACGTGATACCGGAGTCGGCGTCGCGTTCCGGCGCAGGGTGACCACGAACGCGTCGTCCGCCTCGGGCGGCGTCACCAGGGCCTCGAACCCCTTCGGGTTGGCCATGCGCGTGCGCATCGGCTCACCCGTGGTCGTGGCGGTGGTGTTCCAGGTGCCGCCGGACGGGACGAGCAGAGCGTCCCCGATCTTCGCCGTTCGTGCGGCGAGCGGGGCCTGGTCGGCGGGGAGGGGGCGGCCGTCGTGTCCGGAGTGGTTGACCGTGAGGATCATGCGCCGGTCCCCGAGCAGCTTCAGCCCGGCTTCGATGCGCCGCAGCGTGTTCGCCGCCAGCGGCGGGAGCTTGTGCTGGGGGCGGTCGGCGATCCTCACCCCGAGGTTGCTCCAGTCGATGATGGACGCCGCGGGGCAGACGTAGGGCTCCACGACCTGGTGGCGGCACTTGCTGCCGTTGGGGCAGCGGTAGACGTACTGCTGCCGGTACTTCCCCAGCCGGCGGGCGCCCGGTTTCTTCCAGGACTGCACCGCGTGGACGTCCTCCCCGCACACCGGGCACCACGCGAGCGGGCGGGGCTCCAGGTCGGGAACCGGTACTCCGTCGCGGGTGAGGGCGACGTAGATGCGGTCGCGCCACTGGGGTGCGGGGTCGTTGCCGTCGCCGCCGATGTGGGCGGAGGAGACGGACACGAACTGGTGCTGGTAGCCGAGGGTTCGGGTGCCGGAGAGCCAGACGTCGAACAGCTCCCAGTCGGCGGCCTCGGCCACGTTCTCGATCAGGACCACCGGATAGCGGTGGACCTCCATGGCGCGCAGCACGTCCCAAAACGTCGCCCGTGTCCGTTCGAACGCCTTGGACGACACCGGCCCATCCTCGAGCAGGGAGAGTTGCCCGGCGGACACGTTCTTGCGGCGTCGGCCGCCGGCGGGGCTGAGTTCGGTGCAGATCGGCGACGCCCACAGCACGTCCGTGCTGGGCAGGCGGCGCATGTCGTAGTGGTCGATGTCCGCACACAGGTGATCGGCCTGCGGGTGGTTCGCCGCGTGGGTCTCGATCGCCCGCGCCCAGTGGTTCGCCGCGAGCCGCAGATCCAATCCGGCGGCCACCAACCCCGTTGAAGAGCCACCGGCGCCGCAGAACAGATCCGTGAACGTGAGCGTCACGTCCCTCCCCCTTCGGTCAGGTCGAACAGGCCCGGTCCGGGCTCCGGTGCCGACGTGCGTCGGGCCGCCCTGCGGGCAGCGGAGAAACAGCGCGGGCACCAGGCCCGCAACTGCGACGGCAGCAGGGAGGCCGCCTGTGCCGTCGGGAGTGACAGATCGGCCGGGGCCGCGATCAGGTGGATGCGGGAGCCGTGCTTGCTGGAGAAGCTGTCGTGACGGCGGGCGCAGGTTCCGGCTGTCCGCTCGTGCGGGTCGCCGCAGGCTCCCTGGCACTGGCAGACCCAGCTCGCCGCCACCATCACGGGCCGCCACGTGGTGACGGCCACGATCGGCTCGCTCATGCCGCCACCCCCTCGGGCGCCTCGGAGGGCTCTTCAGCGGGGACGGGGCGGAGGGTGCGGTCCTCGGCCCGCTCGGCGAGCAGGGCGTCCCGCACCGTGCGGGAGTTCGCCGCCGAACACCGCAGCGCGGTCCGCAGGGCCTCGGCGTTAATGGCGTCGTCCGCCCAGCTGGCGGTCAGCTCCCGCGCCTCGGTCAACAGCTCGGCCGCCGACCGCGGCGCCGCCCTGCCCTTGCCCGCCTTGCTCTTCGGACGCGTGGGGCTACGGCGTCGTGCCTTCTGCTCCATCACCTCCGGAGCCGTGGACTGCTCCAGGGCTGCAACCTCCTCCGGTCGGGCCTCTGGCTCGGTGGAGGGGGAGAGTTCGCCCATCTTCAGCAGCACGCGTTCCCGGCGCGGGGCCTTGAACCGCCACAGGCGGCCGTGCCGCTCGCGCAGGTCGGCGCGGGTGAGCTGCCGTTCCCGCTCGCGGACCAGGGCGTCGCTGTAGGAGGTGATCTCCCACAGGGTCATCCGCCGCCACAGCCCGAACGTGGACAGCGGGGCGAGGAGCCAGCGGGAGAAGCGGACCTTCTCCATGCGCCGCCCGGTCACCGCCCCGATTCGGGTGGCGTAGATGTGCGCGCCGATCTCGGAGAACACGACCCACAGCAGCGGCATCGTGCCGTGCGCGACCTTCGCCCACAGGCCGTGCCCGGCGGCGACGTTCAGGCCGCAGGTCACGGCGGTGAGCGCCCAGGGCACGAACCGCACCCAGCCGAGCGCCATGTCCATCCGGATCAGCAGCAGGTTGGCCACCGTGAACACCGGAATGGCGATGTCGATACCGACCGGCAGCATCCACGGGGCGCCGAAGCCCCACGCGGCGGCGGCCTCGGAGACGGCGTCGAAGGAAGACACCAGCCCCAGCGCGCCGACACCGGCCGCCGCCAGGGCACCGAACCCCGCCAGACCCATCTCCGGCTTGGTCAGCGGCGGGACCGTGGGCCGCTCGGTGGTGGTGGTTGCGGTGGTCATGCCGCCGCCCCCTTTCCGAGCGGGCGCCGCCGGCGACGGCGCACCGGGCGGGCGAGCGGGACCACGTTGAACAGCTCCGGCATCCGCGCCTCGATCGCCTCGGCGGCGACCCGGGACGCGTCGTCCGGCAGCTGCGGGTTGTCCGCGAGGATGTCCCGGGCCGCGTCCAACCGGGCCGCCCGCTCCACCTCGCTCTCGCCCTCCACACCCAGCCACAACTCCAGCGGGGTGCCGAGGGCCAGCTCGATGAAGTCGTCCGGGGTGACGGCCTGGTGGCCGCCGATGAACGTACGCACGATCACAACTCCTGACAGCAAAGGCCAGGGCCGGACGGAGAAGACCGTCCGGCCCTGACACAGGTGATTCGTTCGACGTGCGGGGCCCTCAGCCCCGCGGCTGGGCGGTGTGACCGGCCGCATTCTGCGACGCGTCCCGGTAAGCCGCCTGGTAGTAGGGCAGCGACCCACGCGACGGATGACCGGCGGACGCGGAAATCTCCACGATCCGCACTGCCAGGCCGTCCGCCCGGTGCTGCTCCTCAGCCGCGAACGCTTCCGCCGGCTGCTCGTTCCCCTTGCTGAACCGCCCCATCACCGACCACCCCTTGCACGGGCGTCGTCCTGGGACCGCTTGTTCTGCTCCGCGTTCTTCCGCGCCAACTCGGCGCGCTCCGCGTCTGTCAGACTGCTGACGAACACAGGTTCCTCCAGTCAGGACCTTGTTCAGCGCGGGTCTCGGGTGGCACCCCGGGGCCCGCGCGCTGTGTGAAGCCACTCCGGCTCCCCTCGGCGCCGCTCGTACGGGACGAGCGGCGGAGGCAACCGGCCGCAGGTGTGACCCTGCGGAGGTTGATGTCGTGCGGTGTCTCGCCTTCGGAAACACGAGCTTCCGTTTCAGGCAGTGCGAGACGGCGACCTTTCGGTCTCGCCCTCCGGTTGACCAGGGGTCCGGGTCCCTCGGCCCGCTCTGTCCCGGGCCCCTTGACGTGCATTGCAAGCGAGCCGCGACGCCCAGTCGTCAGGCATGCCTGACACACTTGAGCATGTTGCTCCGCTTGCCCAGCTTGTTGGTACAAGCTGATGCAGTGATGCTGCACCCACGGACAGTGAGCCGTCAAGCCGATCGGGGATACATGTACCGACAAGTTGGTCAGGTGCGTCATGATGGGCGCATGAACAAGCAGCCCAAGTACCGCCAGGTGGCCGACGCGCTGCGGCGCGAAATCGACCAGGGGGTGTTCCCGCCTGGCTCGCGTCTGCCGTCCGAGAGCGAGCTGTCCGCCCGTTTCGACGCGTCGCGCAACACGGTCAGGTCAGGGCTGGGCCTGCTGGTCAGCGAAGGGTTGATCTCCTCCAGCCAAGGGCTGGGGTACGAGGTGCGGAAGCACGAGGTGTTCGTGCTGAACGCCTCCAGATTCGAGAACCTGGAGTTCCCGCAGAACGGGGACGCGTACAACACCGACGTGACCAATGCAGGGCGGCGACCGCATCAGGACTTCCGTGTCGAGATGCTGCCCGCTCCCGACGATGTCGCGCGCCGGCTCTTGCTTGAGCCCGAGGCAGCCACGGTTCTGCGGTTCTGCCATCGGTTCGTGGACGACGTGCCGTGGTCCACACAGGCCACCTACTACCCGGCTTGGGTGACGGAGGCGGCACCGCGGCTGGCTCAGCCGGGCGACATCGACGAAGGGACCACCCGCTACCTCGCGGGCTACGGCATCGAGCAGATCGGCTACTTCGACGAGATCGCCACCCGCATGCCGACGCCGGAGGAGGCCCGCCTCCTGGAAATCGGCGCCGGCGTACCTGTCCTGCTCTGGACGCGCACGGGCTACACCGACGAACGACCGGTCCGCTGCACCATCACCACGTTCAGGGGCGACCTGAACCGCATGAACTACGAGATCGGCGACCTGTCCGCCCGGAGCGAGAACGAGCCTCAGTGAAAATTGTGCCTGCGCAGCCCGCCGACGTGGAAACCCTGCTCGCCTTCCGCAAGGAGGCGGCGGGGTGGCTTGCCCAGCTCGGCTCGGACCAATGGCAGCGGCCGTACCCTGCCGATCGCCTGCTCGCGACCATTGAGGCCGGGACCGTGTTCCTGGTTAAGGACGGCGAGACAACCGCCGCCACCATCACACTGACATCCGAGGCCGAAGAGGGCCTCTGGACCGAGGCCGAATTGAGCGAGCCGTCCCGCTTCATCAACAAGTTGACCGTCGCCCGCACGCACGCTGGCCAGAACCTCGGCGGCCGCCTTCTTGACTGGGCCTCGGACCACGCCTTCAGGGAAGGTGCCAAGTGGCTTCGCCTCGATGCGTGGACCACGAATGAAGCCCTGCAGCGTTATTACTTGGCTCAAGGTTTCGAGTATGTGCGAACCGTCACCGACGGTGGCGCAGTGAACGGCGGGCCGCGAGTGTCCGGATGGCTCGCACAGCGCCGCACGACAATCGCTGACCACCACTTCGAGTGTTTCTCCAGTTGTCCCTGCTGAGCCTTGTCCTTCCTTGAGCGCGAGACTAGAGAGCTTTGAGACGCGAACTGCGACGACGGCGGTCGCCTAGGCTGATGACGTTGTTCACTACGTGTGGCGATGGGGCGGTGGCAAGGTCGGGAGCCAGTGACCGCATGAGTACCGGATGGATCCCCAGTTCCTCGGCGGCCTGCAGGAGCGACGGCGGCTCGCCGTACTTACGGCCGAGCATTGCCCTCATAAGGGTCGGCTGCTCCGCGTGTACCACCACAGGCTCGGACTTCCGCCAGCCTCTTGCACCGAGTTGCTTGTAGAGGCTCTCGCGCCGGGCCTGATCGATGTATCCGAGATCGCAGGCACGGTTGATGAGTGCCTGGATGGATACACCCCATCGTTTCTTCAGGGCGGCGAACTCTCTAAGCATCAAAGGACCGCTGAACGCCTCTTCAGCACGCTCTCTCGGCAGCAAGAACGCGCCGGCGAACCGATGCGCTTCGCTTTCGGCGCGCTTAGAGTCCATGCCGCTTCGGCGCGAAGGGTGGAGCACGAGATGCCCCAATTCGTGCGCTGTCGTGAACCGCTGTCGATCGCCGCTACCAGCGGAAAAATAGCTGATCATGGACGGCTCGGATGTTCCTCTCCAGCATGAGGCACCGGAATGACCGACCACAATATCCTCGCCTTGCCCTTGGGAGTCCACCAGTATCAGGGGAACAACCGGAATGCCTGCGCGCTCGCACGCCCGGATCACGTGCCCGACTACTCCATCAGCGCCAATTCCCAAAGCGCCGCGGGTCTGTGCAGCCAGGTCCTCGATGTCGTCGCAGGTGATGTCTCCTTCGGCGCGAGGCAGCGAAGTCCGGCGCACCTTCGTGTCAGCCATCAACCGCACTGAAACACGGTAAGCCTCCCTGACAGTCGCTTCGACGCGGTGGACCTCCTTGGCTGATGCAGTGGCCTTCTTGCGAAACATGAGCGTATCGGCCGGAAGATCAGAAGGGTCGACGTCGAAGAACGACAGGGGAGTGCCTGTCGCGTCAGCGATACGCATCAGCACGTCGTGGGTGACGGGCTTGATACCCTTTTGAATCTGCGAGATAAGCGGTTGTGACACCCCAGCAGCCTGCGCGAGTTCCTCTTGAGTGAGCCCCATGAGGAGCCTCAGAGTTCGAATGCGCTCCGCTGGATCATGTGCCACTTCCTTCACCCTCTTCGCGCTGGTCTTCTTCGAACTCAAAGGGCAGTGCCAGACCCTTGTCGTCTGGGATGAACTCCCAGTCTGTAAACGATTCAGTGTTCCTGGGGAGTTCAAAATCGAGGTCAAACTTGGGCTGTCGACCCGGCTTCCACTCACCAATCGGACGAACGATGCGTATCGAGATTTCTCCGCCCTCTTCGGGAGGGGAGAGCCAGACGGCGAGGAGGTTGCTTGCCTCCACACCAAATAGATCGACAGTTCGATTGTAGTAGTAGCTGATCCGTGCCTTGTTGCGGCCTGGCGCTGGGATCATGTCAAACGGCGTCGCATGCAGGAGTCGCAGGGTCATCATCCCGTTGCGCAGATGCAGGCGCCCGCTGGAGTTCTTGACCGGCTCCCAGCCGCCGAGGTCCAGGTGCTCGGCGTGCCGCCGCTCGATGAAGCGACGTGCATGGTCGCGAGCCAGGTCGGTGCGGCCCTTGGTGTAGCCGCCGCCCGTCATGCCTGACTCGTCGTAGTGCGCGTGGGCGGCTGTGTAGGCGTGGTCAAGGGCCTCATGTAACGGGCCGGCCAGGCCCTCGGTCGCCGCAGTGATGATCGAAGCATCCTCGGGTGTGAGCATGGCGGTTATTTTATAACCGCCATGCTCACGTTTTCAATCAAGCTGCGCGCATCTCTCGGGCACGCTGAGAGGTGTCACGCAGGACCAAGGGCTCAGGCCCCGTCCGGCGGCTCGGCCGTCAGTCGTCGGGGGTTCTCAACGAGGGACAGGTCGGGCCAGATGCCCCCTACGCACCAGGTCATGGCCAGCTCCTCCACATCCTGCGCGAAGGGATCGGAGAGGAGCGTTACCTTTTGCGTTGCCCACTGGCGGACCGCGCCGGCTACCCAGTCAGCGATCTGTAGCTGGGGCACACTCCTGCTGTCGGAGAACCCGATGCTTGCCACAGGGAGGGGCTTAAGCGGTTGCCCAGGGCGAGCCGGATCTTCCAGCTCATGGACCGCAAGAAGTTGCCCCGCATGGCGTGCGATGGTCTTCGACTCGTCGTGTATCAGGGCGAAGTCGCCGATGGCCTCGGCCATGCCGCGGCACACCTCCACCAAGCACGGCACTGCCGGGTCGAGATTGTCGAGCACTCTTCCAGACGCAATCTCTGCGATGATGTCATCGGCCTGTGTCCGGGTATATTGCAGAAGGCCCGAAATATCAGCAAACTCAGGTTTCGTAGTGAATTGGTAGGCCGATATGGCGGCGAAGAGATCGTCGGCGCTGGCGCGTGTGCGCTTGCGAGCTGCATCGACGAAGGTCTGCAACAAGCGGTCGAACGAAGTTGCGTCCCCAAGTACTCGGCCAGCTTCGTGCAGCAAGCTGGCCAGAGCAGTTGCCGAGCCATCGGCGTACATGTTGTAGCCGTTCTCGTGCGCCAGCTCAACCACCAGGAGGTCGACCATTTTCGCCGTAACCATGAACCGCTTATGAGCGATGTACGCCCGGATCGTTGCATCGGACAGTGAGTCGAATGCTGATAGAAGCGCGGCACGGCCGTGGGGCGTCTTGGACAGCGCGGTGTACTTCGGTTCGCCGTGGCCCGAGGGGAGTGCTGCCTTTACGGCGTCCACGATCTGCTGAGCGAGCCCGTCATCGATGAAGACGGCTGCTGCGCAGAAAACGGGCTGTGCAGAATCGAGTAGGTTCTCACCTGTTGAGGACGATTCGTCAGCATATACGGTGCGGATGGCTCCTGGCATGGATGCAGCCTTCACGCTGAAGCAAGGGGTGTCGAGGCCCCTTCGAAGAACCCCTGCTTTCTGAGGCAGTTCTGGCTTGGGGTCGGATCGGTGCGGAGCTTCGCGCTGTCCGAAGACGCCGCGTCGCCAAGGTGATCAGGCGTCAGCGTTCAACTGCCGGAAGCGCGTGCAGCATGGACACCCTTCAAAGTGATCTACATCACGCCGCTTTTCAGGGCAAATCAATACATATGCCTCGGACATGGTGTGCATTTCTGAGACTTGGACGTTCCTGTGGCGTGATTACTGTTCCGGACGTGATATGCGATTCTGATTTGCGCAGGTCGGAGGCTTCCCCTAAGCGTCGGTTGCTGTACTATCCCGCTCTCTTTCTGCGTTCGGCGTGTAAGTGTCGGAGTGCCGTGTGACCGAGGTCACTGAATTGGCTACGTGTCAGCTATTACATCAAGATGAGGGCACGGATCGTGCCCCAAGATGGCGGGCACGGAAAAGCCCGTTCCCAAGCCGCACTTGCTGGCAGGCCGGTTGGCTTGGGAACGGGCGGTAGACCTCTGGAGGTCCAGTGATGAGTGTGCCCCTTAACCCGCTGGGTGTGTCAAACGGAGTGCCGCGACCGTGGGCGATAACGGTCATTGTCATTGTCTTGCTTGTTAGCGATGCGGCGGCCGACGTAGTGGGTGCCTACGCGGACACGCTGGCTGTCATGGCTGCCCTTCTGACCGGTGTCGGGGCGAAGGCTGGTGGGCGCCGGCAGGTAAGAAGGGCGCGGTTGTCTTTCGGAAGGCAGATCGCGATGGCCCTACGCGTGTCGGTGTTGCGGTCGCCAACCTGCTGAGGACCTGGGCATCTCTGGGCCATCTGTGGGCCAAGCGGCTGAACTGCGGGCCTGCGTGATGCTCCGGCGCAGGTGAGGCGCTGCTTGGGCGGCGAGGCGATAGCGGTCTTGAAAACCGTCGTGGCAGCGATGTCACCGTGGGTTCAAATCCCACCGCCTCCGCCGAGGTAGACAGCGGTCCACAGCTCAGAAGGGGCGCCCCGCCGGGGCGCCCCTTCGTGCGTGTCTTCCGCCTCCCCCTGTTCCAGAGGCGTCACTGTAGGCCAGGTTGTGGCCTGGCGGCGCGGAACAAATGCGTGGCCGACGGCGTCCCGGTGCCGGGAGGATGCGGTGGCATGGGCCGTGAGCGAAACGAGACGACCGGCCTGGAGTTCATCGCGACGCAGTGCGTGGAGCCGGTGGAGGAGCGGTTCGGGCGCCGGCTGGGCCGGAGTCTGGGGAGCCTCGGTGAATTGGACCGCGTCTGCGCCGCGTTGCGGGCGGACGGGCCGCTCGCCGAGGAGCGGCCGGAGCTGTGGGGGAAGCTGGTCGGCACCTACACGGGTGAGGTGCCGGTCCGGGCGTACGGGGGCAGCCGGATCACGCACGAGCAGTCGCCAGGCGCATCGGC
Source organism: Streptomyces sp. NPDC047130 (assembly GCF_040643475.1). Taxonomy (NCBI): domain Bacteria; kingdom Bacillati; phylum Actinomycetota; class Actinomycetes; order Kitasatosporales; family Streptomycetaceae; genus Streptomyces; species Streptomyces sp. NPDC047130. Next base: position 114,833 of record NZ_JBEYUK010000019.1, read on the forward strand.
CGTGGAGGCGCTCGGCGTGACCGGCTTCCCGTTCGGCATCGCGCACAAGGTGCTGAGCGGCGAGGAGTCCAAGAGCCTCGACCCGTGCGGGCGTTGGCGCTGCCTGCCGGTGATCGCGGCGGACCGGTTCCGTCCTGCGGAGTGAGGAACCGGCACCGCGGAGCGTCAGCCGGTGGCGGTGTCCGGCAGGTCGTCGTCGTGCGTGTCGGCGACGATCTCGGCAAGGGTGAAGACGGCTTCCCTGCTGGTCAGCAGGTTGTCGACACCCACGAAGTAGCTGCGTTCGCCGAGGCGGAAGACCCGTCGCCGCTGGCGTCGCCGCCCCGCCTCGCCGGCGGCCTGCTCGTACGTGTCGACGATCCGCAGCATCTCCGCCATCGCCTCCTCCTCCGTCCCCTCGAACTCGCGCTGGACGGTGTACCGGAACGACTCGGTCTGGCTCTTGGCTCGCAGGACGGCCCATCGCGGCATGGTGATCTCCGGTCCGTGGGGCGGCGCGGGCCGCGAAGTCACGCGGTGCGTCGCGGGGTTGGCGGGCACGGTAGCGGAGCGGGGGGCGTCGCGGGAGCCCTCTTCCCCGGAGAAGTCCTCGATCGGGGGTTTATCGGCGGACCGTCACGCTTGCGAGCGAACCGGTGGTCCGGTGCGGTTTGCCCAGGGGCCGGTGGGCATGTCTGGGGGCGAGGACGCAGCGGGGCGGTCCGGTCAACCGCCCCGTCCGACGGGGCGGTTCACCGGCCCGGAGGGAAAAGCCCTTCTCGTCACTCGGTGTTCTTGTTCATGTCCGCCCACCACCAAGGAGGAACCAGATGGCATCCATCCGCACGACCCGCGCCGGCAGCGCGGTGGCGCGCGGCGGCGGTCCCCCGGTGGGCGCGCTGCCCGCCGGGGGGTACGAGGCGGACCGGGGAGGTCTGTGGTGAGGGGGCCGCGGCCGCCGGAGCGCTAGGGCTTCCGGCGTCCGCGGGACGGAGCGTGCTTCATGGGGATTCGCGTGTGCGCGACGGCGGGCCTTCCGCCGTCGCGCACACGCGTGCGGTCACGCTCCGTCCGGCACGACCCGGCCCCGCCCCTCGGGGGAACCCCTACGCCGCCCTCCGCCTGGAGGAGGTCGGGTGGTCCCCCGCGTCCGACCTGCGGGGGACCCCGCTCGGGCCGTCCGGCCGATCCGCGCGAGGCCCGGTCGCTCCTAGCGTGAGGACATGACCCTCAGGACGTCACCGCCCCCGCCGCGCGCGACCTCCTATGCCTCCTTCACGTCGTACGTCCAGGCCCGCCGGCCGGTGCTGCTGCGCACCGCCCGGTCGCTGACCAACGACCCCGGGGACGCGGAGGACCTGCTCCAGACCGTCCTCGCCCGCATCTACCTCCACTGGGACCGGATCGCCGACCACGGCGCCCTGGACGGCTACGTCCGCCGCGCGCTGGTCAACACCCGGACCTCCCAGTGGCGCCGTCGCCGCGTCGACGAGCTCCCCAGCGACACCCTCCCCGAGCCCCGCGACATGGCCGCGGGCACGGGCCCCGTCGACCCGGCCGAGCACCAGGCGCTGCGCGACGCCCTGTGGCGTGCCGTCCTCCGCCTCCCCGACCGCCAGCGCGCCATCGTGGTGCTCCGCTACTACGAGGACCTCAGCGAGGCCGGCACGGCCGAACTGCTCGGCGTCTCGGTGGGCACCGTGAAGTCCTCGCTCTCCCGCGCACTGGTCAAGCTGCGGAAAGACCCGGAATTGCATGGTGTCAAGTAGTGACGTGAGCGCCTCCGCCTGTGCAGAATCTCCGGAAACTTACCCACGCGTAATGACGCGCGTTCCTCGGGGAGGCACCGGTGCAGAGCACGATGCAGGACGTCGAGCTGACGGTCTCGCGAATCCTGTCCCACGGCACGACCGTGCACGGTCGTTCGGAGGTCATCACCTGGACGGGCGAGGGCGCGCCGCAGCGCCGCACCTTCGCCGAGGTGGGCCGCCGGGCGGCACAGCTCGCCCACGCCCTGCGGGACGACCTCGGCGTCGACGGCGACGACCGGGTGGCGACGCTGATGTGGAACAACGGTGAGCACGTGGAGGCGTACTTCGCCGTCCCGTCGATGGGCGCCGTCCTGCACACCCTCAACCTCCGCCTGCCCGCCGAGCAGCTCGCGTGGATCGTCAACCACGCCGCCGACAAGGTGATCATCGTCAACGGCTCGCTGCTGCCGCTGCTCGCCCCGCTGCTGCTGCACCTGCCCACCGTCGAGCACGTCGTGGTGGCCGGCCCCGGCGACACCTCCCTGCTGGAGGGCTCGAGCGCCCGCGTGCACGAGTACGAGGCGCTGCTCGCGGGCAAGCCCGAGAGCTACGCGTGGCCCGAGCTGGACGAGCGCCAGGCCGCCGCCATGTGCTACACGTCCGGCACCACCGGTGACCCCAAGGGCGTCGTCTACTCCCACCGCTCCATCTACCTGCACTCGATGCAGGTCAACATGAGCCAGTCGATGGGGCTCACGGACAGCGACACCTCCCTCGTGGTGGTGCCGCAGTTCCACGTCAACGCCTGGGGCATCCCGCACGCCACCTTCATGACCGGCGTCAACATGCTCATGCCGGACCGCTTCCTGCAGCCCGCCCCGCTGGCCGAGATGATCGAGACGGTGCGTCCCACCCACGCCGCCGCCGTGCCCACCATCTGGCAGGGCCTGCTGGCCGAGCTCGACGCCAAGCCGCGCGACGTCTCCTCGCTGCGGCAGGTCACCATCGGCGGCGCCGCCTGCCCGCCCGCGCTGATGAAGTCCTTCGACGCGCTCGGCATGCGCGTGGTGCACGCCTGGGGCATGACCGAGACCTCCCCGCTGGGCACCGTGGCCCGCCCGCCGGCCCACGTCGAGCCCGGCAGCGACGAGGAGTTCGCCTACCGCACCACCCAGGGCCGCTTCCCGGCCGGCGTGGACGCCCGCCTCACCGGCCCCGGCGGCGAGCGGCTGCCCTGGGACGGCGAGTCCGCCGGCGAGCTGGAGGTGCGCGGCCCGTGGATAGCCGGCGCCTACTACAACGGCCCCGACGCCGAACCGCTGCGCCCGGAGGACAAGTTCAGCGAGGACGGCTGGCTGAAGACCGGCGACGTCGGCGTGATCAGCCCGGACGGCTTCCTGACGCTCACCGACCGGGCCAAGGACGTCATCAAGTCCGGCGGCGAGTGGATCTCCTCGGTGGAGCTGGAGAACGCCCTGATGGCGCACCCCGCCGTCGCCGAGGCCGCCGTGGTGGCCGTGCCGGACCCGAAGTGGGACGAGCGGCCGCTGGCCGCCGTCGTCCTCAAGGAGGGCGCCGAGGCGGAGTTCGCGGACCTGCGCACCTTCCTCGTGACCGAGGGCGGCATCGCCAAGTGGCAGCTCCCGGAGCGCTGGACGCGGATCTCGGCGGTCCCGAAGACCAGCGTCGGCAAGTTCGACAAGAAGGTCCTCCGCAAGCAGTACGCGGAGGGCGAGCTGGACGTGACCACCCTCTGACCACCCTGACCACCCTCTGACGGACCTCACGGGTCTCACGGACCTCAGGGACCTCAGGGACCTCACGGAAAGGGCGCCCCGCGGTTGGCCGCGGGGCGCCCTCCTTCGTCCGTCTGCCGGGACCGGCCCGCCGGGGTCAGTTGGTGCCGATGCGGGCCAACAGGTCGACCAGGCGCTCCTGGACCTCGTCCTCGGTGGACCGCTCGGACAGGAACAGCACCGACTCCCCCGAGGCCAGCGCCGGCAGCGCGCCCGGCTCCACGGGCGCCGTGTAGACCACCAGGGGGGTGCGGTTGAGGCGGCCGTTGGCGCGCAGCCAGTCGAGGATGCCGGCCCGGCGACGGTCCATCCGCATCAGGTCCGTCACCACCAGGTTGGGCAGCACCTGCGGGGCGAGCGCCACCGCCTGGGCGTCGTCGGCGGCCCGCCCGACCTGCATGCCGCGCCGCTCCAGCGACGCGGTCATCGCCGCGGCGATCTCGTCGCGCCCCTCGATCAGCAGCACCCGCGGCGGGTGCTGCTCGCTGTCCCGCGGCGCCAGCGCCTTGAAGAGCACCGCCGGGTCCGCGCCGTACGCCTCCTCGCGGGACGCGTGCGCGAGGCCCGCGGTCACCATCACCGGGACCTCGGCGGCCACCGCCGCCTCCCGCAGCGACTGCAGCGCGGTCCGGGTGATCGGGCCGGTCAGCGGGTCGACGAAGAGCGCGGCGGGGAACGCCGCGATCTGGGCGTCCACCTCCTCGCGGGAGTTGACCACCACCGGGCGGTAGCCGCGCTGGTTGAGGGCGTGCTGGGTGGTCGGGTCCGGGGCGGGCCAGACCAGCAGCCGGCGCGGGTTGTCCAGCGGCTCCGGCGGCAGCTCGTCGTCCATCGGGCGCGGCTGCGGCTGGTCCGACACCTCCACCGCCCCGCCCGGGCCGTCCAGCGGCTCCGGGCCCTCGGCGGCGTCCGCGTCCGGCGCGCCGATGGCGTACGACCGGCCCACGGTGTTGTCCGGCGCCGGACCCGGCCGCGCGGCGGGGGCCTGCGGCCGGGGCAGCCCGACGGAGGGCATCGGGGGCACCGGGGGCAGCGCGGGAGCGCCGCCCGGCACGGGCGTGGGCTGCGCGGGCGTCGCGTAATCGGTCCCCTCTGCGGCACGGTTGCCCAGCTTGCGGCGGCGACCGTTGGAGGCCGGGTTGGCCGGCGGGGGCGTCGGCTGGCCCTGCCCGGGACGGCGCGCGAACGGCACGCCCTGGCCGAGGGTGCCGAGGGTGCGGACGCTGAACGCACGGCCCTGGGTGCTGTTGGTGGTGTCGCCCGGGGCCGCCTGGGCGGCGGACGCGGCGGACGCGGAGGGTGCGGCGGGCTGCCCGGGTGCGGGGGCCGGGGCCGGCTGGGCCGGGACCGGAGCCGGGGCTGCCGGAGGTGCCGTGGGCGCGGCGGGCGCGGCGGCGGACTCGGCGGGCAGCGGCTGGGCGAGCCGCGGCTGCGGCGGCGGCGCGGGCTGCGCGGGGGGCAGCGCGGCACCGGCGGGGGCCGGCTGTGCCGGGGCGGCTCCCGGCGGGACGGCCGGGGCGGGAGCTCCACCGGGCACGGCGGCGCCCGGCCAGACCGGGGCGGGCGGCGGCACCTGCGCCGTGCCCGCACCCGCCGGGGCCTGCGCGGGCACCGGCTGGGCGACGTTCTGCGGCCCGCCCTGCGGGGGCACGGTGGTCATCTGCGGGGGCGCGGGCTGCCCGGCGGGCGGCTGCTGCGCCGGAACCGGCACGGGCTGTCCGCCCGCGGCGGGCACGGGCTGCGCCGGGGCGTCGGGAGCGGTCCCCTGCGCGGGGACGGTGACGGGCTGCTGCCCGGCCGCCGCGGCCTGCTGCCCGGCCACGGGCTGCGGAGCCTGCGCCGGCTGTCCCGCCTGCGCCGACTGCGGGGCCTGCACAGGCTGCGGCGTCTGGGCGGGCTGCGCGGCGGCAACGGGCTGGACCACCGGCTGCACGGGCTGCGGGGCGTGCACCGACTGCCCGGCGGCGCCAGGCTGAACCCCCGGCTGCACGGGCTGCGCCACCGCACCGGGCTGAACCTCCGGCTGCTGCACACCCTGCACGCCCTGCACGCCCTGCACGCCCTGCACGCCCTGCACACCCTGCACAGGCTGCGCGGCGACCCCGGGCTGAGCCACCGGCTGCCCGGGCTGCGCGACCGCTCCGGGCTGCACCCCTGGCTGTCCGGCCACCTGCAGCGGCACGGGCCGCGCCGCACCACCCGGCTGCTCGGGCCGAGCCCCGGCCGGCGGAACAGCCCGGGCGGCAGGCTGAGGCACCGGCTGCGGAACCGGCTGAGGCACCGGCTGAGGCGCCGGCTGAGGCGCCGGCTGCGGAACCGGCTGAGCCACGGGCGGCGGAACGGCCTGGGCGGCGGCCCCCGCGAGGTTCACCCCCGCACCCTCGGTCGTCCGGTCCGCGTCGGCCGGCGGCAGCGCGAACGGCGTGCGCGGCGCGGCCTCCTGTGCGGCGGCGTTCGCCTCGGCCGCCGCGGCGGCACGACGCCGCCGCCCGGACGGCTGCGCCACGGCCGCCTGCGCGTCCGGCCCCGTGTCACCGCCCGCCGGGGGCAGCGCTGCGGGCAGGGCGCCGACGGCCTGCCCCTCGGGGGCACGGCCCCCGGCGGGTACCGGGACGCCCTGCGGCGGCACCGTCCCGCCCAGTCCCTCGGCGGTGGCCGCGGCCCCCGCCGCGTGCTCGGCCGCCGTCACGACCGCACCGGTCGCCACGGCCCCGACCGCGGCACCGGCTCCGGCCTCCTCCGCGCTCGGCCGGCCACGCCGCCGACGACCCGTACCGGTGGCGGCCCCGGGAGCCTCCGCGCCCGCCGGGGCGTCCTGCGCGGGCAGCCGGACGTCGGCGGACTCGTCCGCCGCGGCACCCGCGCGCCGCCTGCGCCGGCCGGTGGGCGCGGCGGCCGGCGCCTGCTCGGGCACCACGGGCGGCGCGGTCTCCACGGGCGCGGCCTCCGCGTGCTCCGCGGGCGTGCTCGCGTCGTCCAGGAACGCGTCCACCGAGGACCGCCGGGCACGCCGACGGCCGGAACCGCCGCCCGGGGCCGCCTCGGGGGCCGGGACCGGCGCGGGGGCGGGCTCCGGAGCCGGCGCCGGGACCTCGACGACCCCCGCGCCCGAGCCCAGCGGCACCTCCAGCACGAACGCGCTGCCGCTCATCCCGGGCACCTCGTGCGTCTGCAGCACACCCCCGTGGGCGCGCACGATGCCCTGCACGACCGGGCCGTGGACCGGGTCGCCGCCGGAGTAGGGGCCGCGCACCTCGATGCGCACCACCTCACCGCGCTGCGCGGCCGCCACGACCACCGTGTTGTCCATGTAACCGCCCGTGGAGACGGGCGCGTTGCCGGTGGCGTCCACCCCGGCGACGTCCGCCACCAGGTGCGCCAGCGCGGTGGCCAGACGCTGCGGGTCGACCTCCGCCTCGATGGGCGGCGCGTGCACGGCGAACTGCACCCGGCCCGGACCGATGAGCTCCACGGCGCCGTCCACGCCGGCCGCGACCACCGCGTCCAGCATGACCTTGGCCCGGTCCAGCTTCTCGCCGCCCGTGGCCAGCGACTGGTAGCCCAGCACGTTGTCGATGAGCTGGGTGATCCGGGAGTAGCCGGCCGACAGGTGGTGGAGCACCTGGTTGGCCTCCGGCCACAGCTGCCCGGCGTCGTCCGCCGCGAGGACGGACAGCTCACGGCGCAGTTCGTCCAGCGGGCCGCGCAGCGACCGGCCGAGCAGCATCAGCAACTGCTCGTGGCGGGCGGCCAGTTCGTCGTAGCGGTCCTTCTCCCGCTCCGCGAGCGAGGCGTACCGCTCGTCGGCGGCGGCCGAGGCCTCGGTGAGCTGCTCGGCGAGCTCGCGGACCTCCTCCGTGCGGGCCTCGGTCAGCTCACGCACCTGCTCGGCGTGCGCCTCGGTGAGCCGGCGGAGCTCCTCGGCGTGCGCATCGGTCAGCTCCTCGACCTCGCCGACGTGCTGCTGGCGCAGGGAGGTCAGTTCCGAGGCGTGCTCCTCGGAGAGCTTCTCCAGCTGCTCCTCGTGCCGCTTCTCGGCGTCCTCACGCTCCTTGACCAGGTTGTCGAAGGGCCGGCGGTCGGTGAACGTCATCACCGCGCCCACCAGCTGGTCGCCGTCGCGCACCGGGGCCGTGGTCAGGTCGACCGGCACCTTCTCGCCGCCCTTGGACCACAGCACCTGGCCGCGCACCCGGTGCTTGCGCCCGGAGCGCAGGGTGTCGGCGAGGGGGGACTCGGCGTACGGGAAGGGGGTGCCGTCGGGGCGGGAGTGGAGGATCAGGTCGTGCAGCTCGCGGCCTCCGAGGTCGCTGGCCCGGTAGCCGAGGATCTGCGCGGCCGCCGGGTTGACCAGGACCACCCGGCCGTCGGTGTCGGTGCCGACGACGCCCTCCGCGGCGGCCCGCAGGATCATCTCGGTCTGCCGCTGGGACCGCGCCAGCTCGGCCTCGGTGTCCACCGTGCCGGTGAGGTCGCGGACGACCAGCATCAGCAGCTCGTCACCCGTGTAGGCGGGGCTGTGGCCGTCGTGGGCCTGGCCGCCGTTCTCCAGGTTGGCACTGGAGACCTCGACCGGGAACTCGCTGCCGTCGGTGCGGCGGGCGATCATCCGGGTCGGCCGGGTCCGCGCGCCGGGCTGCAGCGAATCGCCCGGCCGCCGCATGGAGCCGGGGATCAGCCGGGAGTCGAACTCCGGGAGCAGATCGAGCAGTCCGCGCCCCACCAGGGCGGTGCCGGGCGTCTCGAACGTGTTGAGCGCGATGGTGTTCGCGTTGACGACGGTGCCGTTGGCGTTGACCAGGACCAACGCATCGGGAAGCGCGTCCAGTATGGCTGCGAGGCGAGCAGCGCCTCGGGATGGCCTGCTGCTCACGAGACGCATTCCTCCCTGTTACCGCACCGTGCTGACCGTGTGGGCCATCTTGCCAACCGCCCCGGCACGTGTCACGGGCAGAGTCTACGGGCACCGGGTGACGCGGCGGCCCCGGATGAGAGGGAGGTCGCACAAGAGGTTGACGCGGAGTGCGGGGGAAACGGGGAGTCCCGCCCTCCGTTTCACGCGTCCTCCACGGACCGTTCCGGGCGGCCCACGGCCCGGATCTCCGGGAGGACCGGCACCAACGCGTCCCACCGCGCGGTGCCGCAGCCGTCCCGCCGGTCGTAGGTGGCGTCCACCCGCCGGCCGTCCCACCATCCGGTGATCCGCGCCGTCGCGGGGCCGCCGTCCACCATCGTGCAGAACGTCTTCGGAGCCGGCGGGGCGAACGGGTCACCGCCACCGACCCCTGCCCCTGCCCCGGCTCCGGTCCCGGCCCCGGCTCCGGTCCCGGCCCCGGCTCCGGTCCCGGCCCCGGCTCCGGTCCCGGCCCCGGCTCCGGTCCCGGCCCCGGCTCCGGCTCCGGTCCCGGTCCCGGCTCCGGTCCCGGCCTCGTCCCCGTCCCCGGGCCCCGTGGCGCGCGCCGGGCCGTCGAGCCGGGCGCAGGCGGCGGCCGCGTCGGGGTGGTCGCCGCCGGTGGGGTGGCAGCGGAGCCGGTACGTGCCGTCCAGGGCCCGGCCGGCGTCCCGCACGGTGACGGTCAGCCGGTCCCGCAGCCGGTGATCGTCGAGCGGTGCTCCGGCGGCGGGCGCCGGGGCGACGGCGAGGGCCCCCAACGCGGCCACGGCGGCCAGGGCCGCAGTGCGGGAGGCGCCGCGGGAGGCGCCGCCACGGGGGGCGGCACTGCGGGCGGCGGCGGTACGGGAAGTGCGGTGCGACATGCCCTGCTCAACGCGGGACGGGGCCTCCCGGTAGCGGGTCCCGCGCGGGTCTCCCCGATTCCGTCCGGCACGCCGAAAGCCCTTTGCCCTGCGGGCCTGCGTCCTAGTACCGTGGGGGCCAATTGGTGACGCGGCGCTCGTCTGTGTCATCATCTGCACACACCGCTCGCGCTTGCGCGAGAGCTGTGCTGGAGGCGTCGCCTAGTCCGGTCTATGGCGCCGCACTGCTAATGCGGTTTGGGTCTTAAAGCCCATCGAGGGTTCAAATCCCTCCGCCTCCGCCACGCTCGGGCCCTCGTTCTTCGGACGGGGGCCCGAGGTGTTTCCGGCCCCTGTCCGCACGCGCCTCCGCTACGGACCGGCCACCTCGCCACGGCGACGATCTTCCCCGCGCCCCCGCCCCCGCCCCCTCCGCCCCCGGATCGCCCGTTTCGACGTTTCCGCAGGTCAGGCAGGGTGTGCCGAATGGATTTCACATGTCGGCGGCAGTCATGTAATGTTCTTCCTGTCGCCGGGACGGGCCGAAAGGGCCGAAACGGAGACGACAACAAAACAAGCACTCGTAGCTTAACGGATAGAGCATCTGACTACGGATCAGAAGGTTGCAGGTTCGAATCCTGCCGAGTGCACACAGGTGAGAGGCCCCGGGAGATGATCCCGGGGCCTCTTGCGTTGCCCGTACAGCAGCGAAGTACAGCAACCGTGTCAGCCGGTACCGCCCATGGCGTCCGACAGCTGGCCGATCGCGGCCCGGACCGCTTCATCACTCGCCTCGGCGTAGACCTCCATGGTCATGGCGATCTGCGAGTGCCGGAGGATGCGCTGGGCCACCTTGGGGTGGACCTTGAGCGCCACCAGGAGCGAGCTGCACGTGTGCCGGGTATTGCGGAGCGGGATGCCGCGGAGGCCGGCGCGACGAGCCCGGAGGGCGAACATGCGGGTCGGGTTCCCCGGCTCGATCGGTGTCCCGTACTTCGTGGTGAAGACCAGCCCTCGAGTGTCCTGCCAGAGCTCCCCGGCAGCCTTCCGATCCCCTTCCTGCTTTGGCCCGCCGCATCCGCAGCGCTTTCAGGCAGAGGGCGGGGAGCGGCAAGAAGTCGTCGGAGTCCTCGGTCTTGGTCTCGCGGTGCAGGATCTCCCGCCCGGCACGCTGGATCTGGTGGTCCACGTACAGCTCACCCCGTTCGAAGTCGACCGACTGCCATGTCAGGCCCAGCACCTCCCCGCGGCGCAGGCCGAGGCAGAGCACCAGGACCCAGGCGGCGAAGAGATGGTCGTCCCGGGCCGCAGCGTCAGCGAGGAAGTGACTCGCCTCGGTGACGGACCACGGCTTGATGCGGTGTCTCCGAGGCTTGGGCACCTTCACCAGCGAAGCCACGTTCTTGCCGATCTCCTCCTCGGCCACGGCGTGCGTCAGGGCAGCCCGAAGGGCATCCCGCGCGGCCTGGACCACCCGCCGTGAGGGGAAGGCCTCACAGCACTCACCCACGGCGCAGCACCGCCGACGGGAAACCGGCCGCTTGGCGTCCTTCTCCTGGGCGCAGCACTGGCAGACTGCCGCCAGCTTGGTCAGCCATTCCCGCACGTCACGTACAGACAGCCGGTCGAGCCGCTTCGCTCCCAGATACGGGGCGATGTAGAGCCGGACCGAGCCTTCGTACGAGACGTAGGAAAGAGGCGCAAGGTTCGGCTTCACGATCGACTCCAACCAGTAGGCGAGGAACGCGCCCACCGTCCGTTGCCGGGTCACCACGGGGCCCTTCTTCGCCTCCGCGTGCAGGTTGAGCCACTTCTCGTGGACCTCTTCTCGGGTCTTGCCGTAGGCGTACTTACGGGCACGCTTGCCGTCTGGCTTGGTCACCCAGACGTACGCGGCGTAGCCGTTCTTGTAGGGGTAGATCGAGCCCTCACCGTTGCCCCGCTTGCCGCTCATGCGCAGATCCCCTCAGCGCCGGCCGCGACGCGCTGCACGTACTCGTCCACCCACTCAGGGAGGATGCGCCGGTTGCGGCCCACCTTGACCGAGCGGATCTCTCCGGTCAGGACGAGCATCTTGGTCTTGGACAGGCCGAAGCCGAGCATCTCGGCGACTTCTGCCGTGGTGTGCCACTTCCGAGTGATCACAGTGGTGGTCATGCTGCGGCTTCCTCCCAGTCGAGTTGGTCGTGCAGCGCTTGGCGTGCGGTTTCGCGGTTGGTGCGGATGTCTCGGGCGATGGAGGCTGCGAGCCAGGATTCGCCGGGGGTGTGGCCGTGTCCGGCGTAGGTCCAGTGGGCGAGGACGAGCGTGGAGCCCTCCGAGTCGACGCCGGAGGCGGGCAGGCCGCGTTCGCGGCGTTCCTGGCGGGCGCGGTAGTCGGCGCGGGTCTGGCGCAGGGCGCCGAGGGTGGTGGAGTAGCGGCGGGACTTGGTGGAGAAGTGGCCGCGGAAGCCGAGCATGTGCGCCCAGCGGGCGAGCAGCCGTTCCGGGTAGGCGGCATCGAGCGCCCAGCAGGCTTCGATGAGCCGACGCGTATGGAGCGGCAGGCCGGGGAGCTTGTCCAGCTCCGCCAGCTCGCCGATGCGGCGGTCGACGGTGCCGGTGGTCTCGGCGGCCTTGGTGGCGTACTTGGCGACGTAGGAGGCGACGGCTTCTTCGGTCAGTTCTTCCCGGCCCAGCGCGCCGATGGGCTGCACGTCCACCTGCGATCCCCAGCGCAGGGTGCGGGCGGGCTGGTCGTCGGCGGCGGGGACCAGGACCACGACGCGGGCAGTGGCGGCACGGATCGCCGCGTCGAGGAGGGCGACCGTCGCCCATGCCGGCGGAGGCGAGTCGGGACCTCCCGGGCCGTCGAGGCGGACGACAAGGCGACCGACGTCGGCTCGTCGGGGTCGAAGCAGACCTCGAACCAGCCCGTATCGGAACAGCGACAGGCCCCCTCAACCTGCGGGCGGTTACCGCGGTTGATGGCCGTGTCACTCACCTGGAATATGCCCACCGTGAGCGACGCCAGAGACGATGCCCTGCGCAGCCGGGCAGCACTCGGAAACCGCGCCTTGTGTGCGCGCATCTGCTCCTTGGTGGCGGTCCCGGCCAGCGACAGCACCTCGTAGCTGTAGAGGAAGGCCGCGGAGCGGTAGAGCTCGGGCAGGCCCATGCGCAGAGCTCCCTCAGCGATCCAGGCTCCGAGCTGGGCGTCATCTCCCCGCTTGTAGGAGTACGAGGTGGGCATGTCCGAGGCATAGAGGGCGACCGCACGTTCTCCGTTGGACAGGTCCTCGACTAAGCCCGTGACCGGGGCGACCTGCGGAGCGCTCAGCGTTGCGGGCATGATGGAAGTCCCTTCGTGGGAGCGAAAGCGGCGACTTGACTTGGCGGTTGGGCGCCGCTTTCTGCTGCGCGAAGAGGGATGACCCTCTTGCTCAACTTGTTGGTACAAGAAGTCTGAGGGTCGCTGAAGTCAGCGTCACGGGTTTCTCTACCTCATCAAGCCCGGCTGCGCTCCGCTCCGCCGGGCGCGCTCCCGGCTCCGCGTCGCGCTGCGCTCCTGCCTTCGGCCCGCTCCGCGCACGCTGCGCCGACGCGCGCCCACGACAGGATGGGGCCGGGACTGCAAGGCGAGTACCGCACGACCGGGGTCGCGGTGAAGGACATGCCTCCGGCGGGGGATCGGCCGACGCCGGGATGGAGGGGGCGCCGCTGCCGAGTGCCGGCCGAGTGTGGCGAGCGTAGGGAGCTCCCATCCCGTGTGCCGTCGACCCAGGCAGAGCCGAGCAGACACGGCACCTGGCGTCCAGGTCGTTCGTACAGTGGCGCGCTCCACCTGGACGCCAGGCACCGCGCC